>JBMTLP010000082.1:0-9952 GCA_049433245.1 Pirellulales bacterium | reverse complement strand
CCCTGCCCCTGCCCTCCGCCCCGGCCGCAGACCGACGCCAAAGGCGTCGGACAGGCCGTCCTCAAAACGCCAAGCGAGGGATGAGCCGGGGCCGATTCGCCGGCGTGGGTGGCAAGCGGAGGCAGGATGCCGAGAGCGCAGCCACCCTCGAGCGAACCGAGGCCACGAAGGCCGAGGTGAGCGTCCGGCGGAACGGCCCCGGCTCATCCCGAGCGACAAGGCTACCCAACGAGCTCCCCAATCACCTCACCCCCAAACTGGCTCAACTGCTTATACCGCCCGGCGTGAAAGTAGGTCAGACGGCTGTCATCCAGGCCAAGCAACCGCAGCAACGTGACATGCAGATCACGGACATGGTGCACACATTCGACCGCCTCGCTCCCGGTCTCATCCGTCGCGCCAACCGTTTGCCCCGCCCTCACACCGCCCCCCGCGAGCCAGATCGTCATCGCCTTGGCGTTGTGATCGCGACCATAGGCGGTGCCTCCTCGTACGCCATTGTCGGGCGAGCGGCCAAACTCCCCGCACCACACGACGAGCGTTGAATCGAGCAGGCCACGCTGCCGTAAGTCGGCAATCAGGGCAGCAATCGGCTGATCGACCGCTCGCACCAACTGGCCGTGCGCCCGTTCGATGTAGTCGTGGCTATCCCAAGAGCCGTGGTAGAGCTGCACAAACCGCACGCCCTCCTCAAGGAGTTTGCGGGCCAGCAGGCACTTCCGGCCAAAGCCATCGGTTGGCTCACTCCCCACCCCATAGGCTGCGAGCGTGTCAGAGGTTTCACGAGAGAGGTCGAGCACATCGGGCACCTGCATCTGCATGCGGAAGGCAAGCTCATAGTTGGCCATGCGGGCTTGCAGTTCACCATGCTGCGGATGCTTGGCCGCGTGCGTTTGATTGAGTTCGTGGAGCAGGTCGAGCGTCTGCCGCTGCTGCTCACGCGACACCCCCGGCGGTGGCTCAAGGTCGAGGATCGGGGAGCCCGTTGGCCGCAGCGGTGTTCCCTGATATTGAACGGGGAGAAAGCCGTTCCCCCAGTTCGCCGCACCGCCCTGCGGATACGACACCGCCGGCAACACGACAAATCCTGGCAGGTTCTGGTTCACCGTGCCGAGACCGTAGGTTGTCCAGGCACCGATCGCCGGGTCGCCCCCAAAGCGATTGCCACAGTTCATCTGGTACATCGCGGTGGGATGATTGACGCTCTCCACCTGGCAGCCTCGGTAAAAGCAGAGCTCATCGGCCACACCTGCGAGGTGTTCCCAGTTGTCCGCCATGTCGGCCCCAGACACCCCCGCCTTGCGAAAGCGAAACGGGCTCTGCACGAAGTATCGCTTGCCGCTCTCCATCGCCGACTTATCTCGCCCCTCCCGCACAAACTCTTGCAGATGCAACTGCTCAAGCGCTGGCTTCGGGTCAAACGTATCGATGTGCGACGGGCCTCCCTCCATCATCAGGAAGATGCACCGCTCTGCCTTGGCCGGTACCTGCTGTGGCTTTGGGTCGAGCGGTCCGCCGCGAGCGAGATCGCTCGCCATCATCGCCGTGAAAGCCACGCTCCCAAGCGACGCGCCGAGTCCGTAGAGAGCGTCGCGGCGGCGGATCGGTTGACCGCGTCCCTGGCCCACGTCAGTAGACATACACAAACTCGTTGCTGTTAAAGATCGCCAAACAGATCGCCGCGAGCGCCCGCGTGTGCCGATCGACGTCGGCGGGCTGGATGTCTGGCACAAACGCAGCCGCTGTGTGCAACGTCTCGGAGAAACGAAACACATCGCCGGTGTTCTCCTCCACCGCTTCACGCTCCACTGTTGTTGGCCAAGCCTCCCAAGGCTTCGCGTCGGCGGGGAGGGCCGCCTCGCTCACTCGCCAGTGCGCGAGCAGTCGCTGTCGCTCGCCTGCAGAGATCTCGCGGCCATACGCCAACTGCACGCAGCGGCGGAGCGCCTCTTCGTCGTTCCCGTCACTGTCGCGCAGGCAGCGAACCGCACACGCCAGCGACCGCTGTGCCACCTGCTGGCTGTTGAAGAGAGCAAACACCTGAGGGGTCACGTTTGAGGCCTGCCGCTGCTCGCAGGAGAAGTCAGCCGGTGGGGTGTTGAAGACTTCTGAAAATGGATCAGGGAGACCGCGGAGCCGGCAGACATACAGGGAGCGGCGGTGCCGATCCTCAGCAAGCGGGTCGGGTGTCCAGGCGGCGGCAAACGTGCCCATGACCTGCCGCGGCTGGAGAGCCACCTCTCGATGGATCTCGGGATAGCAGGGAGGCCCGCCAGCCCGTGGGTTCAGTTCACCACTGACGGCGAGCATGCTGTCACGAAGTTCTTCCGCTGAGAGTCGCCTCGGCTGGAAGACGGCATACGAGCGTCCCTCTGGGTCGAGTTCACTCAGACGGTCCGCAGTGGGATGGTCGCAGGAGCGGCGATACGCTGCGGTTGCCATGATCTCACGGTGCAGGCTCATCAGGGACCACCCGCTCTCGACGAGACGATCGGCCAAGTAGTTGAGCACCTCTGGATGCGTGGGCCGTGCGCCACTGTCACCAAAGTTGTTGGGGTTGCCCGCGATCGGCCGCCCAAAGTGCCACATCCACACGCGGTTCACGATCGTCCGCGTGGTCAGCGGGTTGCGAGGATCAGCAATCCAGTTGGCCAACGCCCGCCGACGACCAGCCATCTCCACCGAAATCGGCTCATCGAGCAGATCACCGAGCACGCGCAGCACCCCCGGTTCCACCACATCGCCCGGCGACCCGAGATCTCCGTTCACGAGAACGAAGGTGTTGTCGCCTGAAGCATCCGCTGCGATGGCCTTTGGCATCCGCGCAGGAGCAGTGACCGACTTCACATCCGGTGTCGGACCGTTGTAGACCGACAAGGCGAACGGCTCGTACGCCTCCTCTTCAAAGGCCAGTCGCTGCAGCCCCTTGCGGGCCACGCGTTCCAGGCCGAACTGCGCAGTCGTCAAGCCAACGAGTTTGGGTGGATACTCACCTTCCGACTGCTCCTTGGCGATCAGCCGACGCGCCGCCTCAAACACGCCCTCTACCTGTCGCTGCGACACCTGCTCCACGATTTCCCGCCAGCGGGCGTCTGAGATGCCGTGGTCGGCATACCAGGCGAGTGCATTCTCCAACAAAACCTGATCAAGTTCGCGGAGCGATCGCTGATACTCCTCCCTGCGGAGGGCGAGTGTGTGCTGCCGCTCGAAGCCGGTGGTGTTCTCGTCAGCGAGATAAGCCGCGTGTCGCTCCGCGAGTTGCGTCGTGGCAAACACCGCCTGGATGCTGTAGTAGTCGCGCGTGGGCACAGGATCGAACATGTGGTCATGGCAGCGGGCGCACTGCAGCGAATGCGCGAGAAACGTTTCCCCCACGCTGTTGGTCACGTCATCGAGAAATCGCTGACGGGCCACCTGGGGCACCTCCATGCCCGTCAGCTCCCACGGGCCCATCCGCAGAAAACCTGTGGCGATCACCCCCTCGTCACTGGGAGGCTCGAGTTCGTCACCGGCGATTTGCTCCAGCACAAAGCGGTCAAAGGGTTTGTCCGTAGCGAAGGCCCGCACCACGTAGTCGCGATACCGCCAGGCGCCGCCACGGTGGTAATCGTTGGCAAGCCCCGATGAGTCCGCGTAGCGAACCACGTCGAGCCAGTGCTGTGCCATCCGCTCGCCATAGTGCGGCGAAGCGAGCAGCCGCTCGACCACCGCGGCGAAGGCCTCAGCATCCGACCTCGGGTCACCAACAAACGCCGCCACGTCCACCGGGGTTGGAGGCAACCCCGTGAGATCAAAGGTCGCCCGTCGCAGCAAGGTCTCCCGGTCGGCGAGCGGAGCAGGCTCAAGGCCCTCGGGCATCGCTCGATCAAGAATCTGATCAAGCGGCAAGCGGGGATCATGAGGATCGAGATCGGGCGACTGCACGGGCTCGTACGCCCAGAGTGGGCCAACGTCTTCCGCGAAGCATGCACCGTGAAACGCTCGCGGCCCACACCCGAGTTGCCCACACCACACTTGGCAGCAGAGAAGCAGTACAAACGTCGCCGTGGTCCCTCTCACGCCAAGCCTCCATGACGATCCAACAAGCAAAACCGTTCGGCAACGTTCCCCAAGCACATCATCGCTCACTCAACAAAAGTCGTCAGCGTCTGACGCCTCTTCACCGGATACCACGCGTCGAGGTCCGCAGCCAATTCTTCGACAACTTCGGGGTGCTGCCCGGCGAGATTGGTCTCTTCATGCGGATCGGCGAGCAGATCAAACAGCTGTGGCCGCTTTTCGTCACGTGGATGGCTTGAGGCGTAGCGATTGACCTCACCGTCGTAGGTCAGCAGCAGTTTCCAGCGTCCCTGAATACACCAGCGGTAGAGCAGCGATGCCTCGGGGTCGTGAATATCGGCAATGTCATGAGCAAACCCCTCGCCAAAGATCGTGTCGCGTGCGATCGGCTGAGCTGTTTCAAGTTCAGGAAGCAGGTTCAGCCCCGGAAGATCCTCGGGGATTTCACTGCCCGCCGCGGCGAGCATCGTGGGCACAAGATCGAGGCTCGTCACCAACTCCTCGCGATCCGCTGGGTTCAGTCGCGCGGGCCAAGAAAACAGGATCGGTGTCCGCACGCCCCCTTCGTAGGGCGTCTGCTTTGATCGCGGCGCGTAGCCACTGTTCTCTGGGCTCTGAATCCATCCATTGTCAGTCACGTAGACAATCAGTGTGTTGTCGCGAATGCCCTTGGCCTCAAGGTGCCCGATCAACTCGCCGCACGTCTCGTCAAACCATTCGCACATCGCTTGGTATTTCGCCACCGTCTCTGGCAAGCCAAGAGCCTGGTAGCGGGCCAGCAGTCGCTCAGGTGGGTTGTGAGGTGAGTGCGGCAAGAACGGTGCGTACCACACAAAGAACGGCTTCTCGTCTGCGACCGCGCGGTCGATGAACTCCGTCACCGGCTGCATGCCTTGGCGTCCAATCGTCAGCCCGTCATCTCCGTGGCGACCCCCTCGTTCCGGAAACCCGCGGGTCATCCCCTCGGTAAACCCACCTCGGCGGTAGTTCCCTTCCCACCATTTTCCGCTCTGATGCGAGACGTAGCCTCGTTTGGCAAGCAGCTCCGGCACCGTTTCAAAACGATCGATGTTGGCGATCAACTCAGCCCGCTGCGAAGCCGCGAGCTCAGAGTCTTCCTTGGCGTACTTCGGCGACGGGTCGTTCCCGGTCACGCCGTGCTGATGCGCGTACCGCCCCGTGATCATGCTCATCAACGAAGGCCTGCACAGCGCGGTCGGTACATAGCCCCGCTTGAAAAGCACGCTCGCCGCAGCCAAACGATCGAGATGGGGCGTGCGAATCTGCGGATGCCCCATGAACCCGTAATCAGTCCAGGCTTGGTCATCGGAAATGATCATCACGATGTTGGGGGGTGCCGCCACGAGCACGGACCAAGGCAGGAGACAAACGGTTACCACGCATACTCGGAGCACAGCCAGCCATGTTGTCTTGATCAGCATTGAAGTCGTTCTCGCACTCGTGTTCGATGGCCTGTGGCGATCCCGCACCGCCGCCGCAGCAACCACCCCCTGACGTATCATACCCCCGCTGCCGCTCACGCTGGCTTCTCCTTTTTTCACGAGCCCCTTCCTCCCAAGCCAGTCGCTATTCGACCCACACCAGGAGACGCCTCGATGCACCCACCTTTCTCTGATCCATCGCTGCTGTATCGGTATCGCGATGCGTTGGCGGCCGTCGACGCGCTCGCCGCCGCGATGGTGCATCTTGATCTCTTCACCTCCCTTGCTGCTGATCCGACCGATGTGCCAGGTTTGGCCGACAGGTTTCAGCTCCACCCACGGCCAACCGATGTGCTCTGCACGCTGCTGGCTGCGCAGGGACTCATCGTGCGGGACGCAGCTGGGGTGTGCCGCATCACCGACACGGCGCGCGAGTTTCTCGTCGCCAGCGCTCCTTACGACGCCCGCCCCTACTATGCGGCCATGGCCGAGAAGCCCGGGGTAGCCGACTTCCTCAAGGTGCTGCAGACGGGCAAGCCAGCAAACTGGCCCGGCGAGGAAGGGGAGGCCGACTGGCACGCCGCCATGCGTGAGCCAGCCTTCGCCGAAGCGTTCACCGCCGCGATGGACTGCCGCGGTCGCGTGCTTGCTCCGGCTCTGGCAGCAGCCGTGCATGTCCGTGACGGCTCACGGCTGCTCGATGTGGGCGGCGGCTCAGGCGTGTACGCGATGGCCTTGGCTGAACAGTTTCGCACGATCACCGCGACGGTATTGGAGGCCCCGCCGGTCGACGCCATCGCACGCCGAAGGATCGCAGAGGCGGATCTCTCAGCACGGATCGACGTCGCCAGCGCCGACATGTTCCGCGACGCATGGCCGCATGGCCACGATCTTCATCTCTTCTCCAACGTGCTGCACGACTGGGCTGAACCCGAGTGCCGCCGCTTGCTGGCCCTCAGCTCTGCGGCTCTGCCCGACGGCGGCCGCATCCTAATTCACGACATGCTGCTCGACGACGACAAGGCCGGCCCCCTCTGGGCTGCCGAGTACTCGGTGCTGCTGTCCACCGTGACCCAGGGACGACTCTACTCCCAAGCTGAGATTGGCCAGTGGCTCGATGAACTGGGATTTGTTGTGACCGGCCTGCACACCACAGCACTCGGGCGATCGGTGCTCACCGCGGCCCGACGCGGGTGAGCCACGCCGCCGTCATCCAGGCGTGCACATTGGGCTGAGCAACCCACAAGAATCCATAGGCCTCAAGGGGCCTGCCAGGGCGCACGGTAGGGCGTGCGTTCGAGCAGCTGCTGCGCTTCGGGGTCGTCGACGATTCGCTCATTCGCGGCATCCCACGCGAGCGAACGACCAACGGCGTGCGACACGAAGCCCAGGTGCCCCGGCGTAATCGAGCGATGCCCCACGTGGGCCGGAGCCGCACACGGCCGCCGCGACTTGACGCTGTCGAGAAAGTTGCGGACATGCCCCACCCCAGGGCCAAGCTGCCACGCACCGGCGGTGAAGTCGGCGGCGAGCCACCGCTCGTCCGATACGGTGAGTTGCCCCCGCGTCACCTGAATCCAGCCGTTGGTACCAAACCACTTCGTGCCGAGGGCGTTGGTGTCGGAGATCGTCGACGTCACGCCGCCTGGATACTCGCAGCGAATCGTGTAGTGATGGGGCGTGTCGTAGACCTCGGTCGCCGGCCGCGTCCAACCTTCAGCCGTCACCCGGTTCGGCCCCGAGTTGTCGAGGTCGAGCGACCAGTGCGCGATGTCGTTGTGATGGCCGATCCAGTCCATGAGCACACCACCACCGTAGGCGGAGTGCCCGCGCCACCAGCGGTGGTGACGGGCCCGCATGTAGGGCAGTTTCAACGCCGGCCCACACCACCGCTCGTAGGCAGCGTCATCGGGCGGCGGCAGCACCGTGTCATCCCCCATCGCGGTATCGTAGCCCGGCGGCAAACCCACCTCGATTCGCTCCAACCGCCCCAACACGCCGTTTCGTACGAGTTCCACAGCCCGGCGAAACTCTGGCCACGATCGCTGCTGCGAGCCCGTTTGAAACACCGCGCCATGAGCCTTCACTGCCTGACACACCGCCCGTCCTTCGGCGAAGTGATGCGTGACCGGCTTCTCGCAGTAAACATCTTTGCCGGCAGCGATGGCCTCAACCGTGCACAGTGCATGCCAATGATCGGGCGTGGCTACGACGACGGCGTCGAGGTCGTCGCGGAGCAGCAGTTCGCGTGAGTCGGCCGTCAGCAGCGCAGGCATCGACGACGTCACCTGCTGAATCCGTTCCACAGCTGGCGTCCGCCCCAAGGCTCGCCCCTGCCCCCATGTGCGGTCCCGGTAATGCAGGTCTTCCACGTCGCACACCGCCACCACCTGCACATCAGGCTCCGCCAGAAACTCCCCGAGCAGGTGCATACCCCGCTCGCCAAGCCCCACGAAGCCGACCGCGATCCGCTCACTCGGCGGCACCGCCCTGGCCAGTCCGCGACGGCTCGTGCTCGCTGCGATCGCCGCCAAGGACGTCTGCACGAATGTTCGTCGTGTTGCCTTGTTCACGTCGCTTCCTCCTCAACTCCAAGCCGACGATCGCCTGCGATCACGTCAGCAGTTCATGCAGCACCCGCCCTGATGTGATGTGGTGCGGCCGGTTCTCACGGTCGAGGAGCGTGGTCGCGGTTGGCAGCCCCATGGCGTGCAGGATGGTGGTCGCGTAATCCTGCGGTGAAACAGGATCTGATTCCGGATAGGCCGCATGTCGATCGCTCGAGCCATACACCATCCCTTGCTTGATCCCACCTCCAGCCAGAAGGCCGCTGTAACAGAATGGCCAGTGCTCACGCCCCGCGTTGTTGGCAGTGATCTGCGGCCTGCGACCAAACTCACCAACCCATGCCACGATGGTTTCCTCCAACATGCCGCGCTCATCCAAATCGGTGAGCAGGGCAGTGAGGGCCCGGTCTGCGGGGGGAATCAGGTCATTTTTCAGGCGTTGAAAGTTGTTGCCGTGGGTGTCCCAGAAGTTCTGGCCGTCGTTGTGCCAGTTCACCGACACCAACGAAACGCCATGTTCCACCAGCCGGCGGGCCATCAAGACACATTGTCCGTGAATGTTCCGGCCATACCGCTCCCGTGTGGCATCGCTCTCTTGCGACAGATCAAAGGCTGCCCGCACCTGACCTGAGCTGATCATCTCCACCGCGCGGGCTTGATGGTTCCCGAAGGAGGAGCCCTCCAGCGATTGATGCAGCGCGGACCGCTGCGCGTCGAGTTTCGCCAGCAACGCCAGTCGCGACTCAAACGACGCGGGGTCGATGTCTGCTGGAAGTGAGAGTCCTTGCGGACGCCACGAGGGAGCATTCAGATCACCCTCAAGCAGCATGCCGTCGTACGCAGAGCCCAGCCAGCCTCCGTGTTGTCCTGGTGCGACCCCGCCGGGAGCCGCCGGATGCAGCGCCTTCCACGGCATGGCCACGAACGAAGGGAGACCCTGGCTTGTGGGGCGAAGTTTGGAGACCAGGGCGCCCAGGTGTGGCGAGTCTTTGCTGCTCGGCGGCGTGGCATCGCTCTTGATGACCGGCGCGAGCTGCCCGGTCAGCGTGGCGTGACCACTTGAGAGGTGTGCGGGATCGTCGTGCGTGAGCGAACGGATGATGCTGAGTTTGTCGGTCAGCGACGCGAGCCCGGTGAAGTGCTCACCGATCTGAACGCCAGGCACCTTTGTGGAAATCGGCTTGAACTCGCCTCGCACCTCCGCCGGGGCATCGGGCTTCAGGTCAAACGTTTCCAGTTGGCTGGGACCTCCCCACATGAAGAGAAAAATACACGCCTTGGCACGCCTGACCGGCAGCGTGGATCCGTGCGTTTCCGCGGAGGCCAGCCGCGACTCAAGGTCGCCCAAGCCGAGGCCAAGTGCAGAAATCGAGCCCGCCTGCAACATCTGCCGACGGGTCAGTTGTCCGGCCTGACGAAACTCGCGGCAGCCGCTCGTGATGTACCTCATGCGTCCCAGTCTTCACCAAGCGACCTCGCCGCGTCTACTCCCCGCGGCGGCTCCTCCACGCCACAGTTACTCATAGATCGGCACAAACGTGTTGAAGAACTGCTCGCCAAACACACCAGGGTCATTAAACCGGCGGCCCTCATCGAGGCTACTGATGGCCTGCATCTGCTCCTCAGCGAGAACGAAGTCAAACACGGCGATGTTTTCCGCCAGTCGCTCTGGCCGCGAGGTCTTGGGTATCACCGCGGTCCCCCGCTGCACGCCCCACCGCAGAAGCACCTGAGCGGGCGTCCGCCCCACGGCTGCGGCGATCGCCGTGACCACCGGATGCAGAAGCAGGCTGTCTCCCTCGCTGGCCATCCCCAGCGGCACATACGACGGTGCTCCCAGCGGCGAGAAGGCAGTCACCGCGATCCCCGCTTCCCGGCAGCACC
>JBMTLP010000081.1:0-10051 GCA_049433245.1 Pirellulales bacterium | reverse complement strand
TGTTCTCAAGGCACCCGCGACCCACTGGTCGCGGAGCAAGGCGACTTCCAAAATCAAACGACGGAAGGGCGACGAGTCTTCGCCGCACCTCCCGTCATCGGCAGACGGCGTCTCAGGTCTTGACGTGACGTCGCTTCCGCTTGCGAGCCTTACTATTGGCCGGGCGGGCACCGTGGTTGGCCTTTTTCAGGCCGCGATGAGGCTTTGCCATGGCAATCCATGTCTCCAGAAAATACAGCCCCAGACCAGACGGTGGTCACAGAGCCAGAGTACGAAAGAACTTTTTGAGGGTACCAACTCTTGGAGTGGCAGGGAAGCGAGCCACTCGGGCGTCGGCAGGCTGGCGAGATTCGGGAAAAAACGGGCGTTTATGCAGGTTTCGTGGTCGACCGATCTGCGGCGACCTGCCGACGCTGGAACTGCTCGGCTGCGTCGGCTTCGCGAAACGCGGAACGAATCACATCGACGAAACTCGCGATGAGAAACCCTCCGATGCCCCCGATGACCGCCGATGAAACCCCGCCGAGCACGGCCCCTGGCAGCGAACTGCCCACAAGGATGATCAGGCAAAATGTGCCGATCAGGCCGCCGAGCACCCCGCCGATGCCTGCTGAGATCGGCACGAGCCGCCCCAAACTCTCTCCCCGTTCCAGCAGCGTTGGGGCTTGTCGAGGGGGAAGTTGTACTGAGAGGTGCCGTTCGGCGGGCCGTTCCCGGTCGGTGGCATCGCGAATGCCCGTGCCGATCGCATTGCCCGCGACGTGGGCGGCGATGCATGCAGCCGCGACCAGAATCGCCAGCGTGCCAGGGATGCCAAACCAGCCGATGGCAGCCACCGAGACGCCGACAACCACGGTCAGCCAGGAGAAGGTGCGGAGAGTCATAGGGGGCAGTGGGGGTGAGGTCCAAGAGCGGCAGCGCCATTGTAGAGAGCGAACTCGTGACGCCGAGCCTTCCTGATCAGACTCCCGTCTCCTCGGAGGTCACCACAGGTGGGCACGTCAAAAGGTTCCGTCGACCGCTTCGTCTTGGTAAATCGGCAGCAACCGGTAGTAGACCTCCAGCGAGAGGATTGCCAGGGCCGTGTGGGCCAGGCGTCCACCCGGGGCGGAGTCTGGGTCGGCGAAGAACCAGCTACCCGCCTCATGGCCGTGCGTGGCTTGCTGTCGGATGATCTGATCGCGGTTAGCCGCATTCCAGCGAGGCCAGACCGGATGGTCTGCCTGCATCAGCACCTGAGCGAGGTAGAAGTTTTCGTAGATCGCGTTCGGATCTGGGCCGCGTGCTGCCAGCTGCGTCATGCCGCGTTGCAAGGGATCGTCGGCCGTGGTCCAGCCGGTGTACATGCGAGCGAGGAGGCCGACGGCGGAAGTTGACGGCTTGGCCGCCGGTGTGCGGTAGCCATACGCGGCGCCCCCTTGTGTTTGCACGCTGTCGAGAAACCGTCGCACGCCATCGAGCGTTGGTGAACGCACGGGAATACCCGCCATTGCGGCGCTCTTCAGGCCCACCACCTGCCAGCCCGTAACCGTGGTGTCGCCGGCTTGGCCCGGTAGGTACCGCCACCCTCCTCCATGCAGGTCCTGACTGGTCTCGGTGAACCGCACGGTTTCTTGGAGCAGTGGCTCGAGGAAGTCGTCGTGCGTCATGCCGAAGGCCTCGGCCATGGCGAGCACGGCGATCCCATGGGCATACATCGAACCTTCACAGAGATCGCCGCCGCGTGGTGTCGGGCGGATGCTGGTGGCTAGGTGGTAGAGCCCTCGGGAGACGGTCTGCTGGTGCGGCCCATCCAGATGAGTGCTACCCGATCCCAGAAACGGGAGCAGCGCGAGGGCCGTCGGGCCGATTGAGCCGGTGATCGATCCTGGGTGGCGGCAGGCACCGCGACACCGCGAGTTGGCCAAGTCGCACCGCCAGCTGCCGTCTGGCCCTTGGTGGGCAGCGAGCCAGTCGAGCCCGCGGGTCACAGCCTCTTCGCTCGCAGCGGTGCCGCCGTGTTGACGAACGGCTTCGCGTTTTGTGGCTCCGCTGCGATTCGCAAACGGCACTCCCGACACGCCCCCAGTGACCCCGCTCGATCGAGCTTGCGGCGGACGGGAAGGCAATGACGATTGAGACGAAGAGACTGCCGTGAACAGAGGTCCGGCGGTAACCGGCTGGACGGGCTCGCTCGTGGCGTTCCGATCCGATGTGGTGGCGGAAGGCGTTTCGGCGAGCAGTTCGGTCTGCGATGGATCGAGCGAGGGTTCTGCCTGCGGGTCAGCCGCTGGCTCGTCGGGCATAGACGCGTCATTGGCTGCGTCGGCGACGGCGGTCTGGGATGGTTCACCCTCGGGGGGCGGTTGCTCAGGCTCTGCCTCAGTGTCACGTGCTTCTTGATCGGTGCCGGCGTTCAGCGACGGGTCTGCTGCGAGTTGGAAGGCAGCCTCGAGTTGGGGGGCGTTGCCATCAAAGCCCAGGACGAGCGGCTGTAGGCGCGTCGTTTCGGGAGGCTGCACGGCAAGGATGGCCAACAGCATGGCGAGCACGAGGTGGCCGATCAGGCTCACGTAGCCTGAGCGAACGGACGTGCTCCGCACCACCCGTTCCAGACGGTCCCCGATCGCCAACGCCGCGGCGGGGTCACGTTCACCGACGTGAGCCTGCTGTGATCGATCGCGGAGTGGGCGGTCGGGGCCGGTCATCGCGGTCTCGCGGGACACAAAACGCGGGAGTGATCAGAACTAACCGGCGAAGCTGGAAACTTACGCCGGTGGCGGAAGTTGGAACGACGGCAGGCTAACACCGCGTCGAGTCGCCACGCCAGTTTTCAGGAAGCGCGACTCGACCGAGGTCTATCGGCGTTCTCTCGCAGCCGCTCGATCTCCGAGCGGTGTTGTGCGGGTCGTCACGATTGATCCGCTGTCACGACTGGCAGAACCGCTGCGACCGGGTTACTCCTCGAACTCTGTGGTCACGCTCTCCTGGCCGTAGATCGGCAGGTGCCGGTAGTAGACTTCGAGAATCATCGTTGCCAGGGAGGTGGTGTAGAGCCGCCCGCCCACCTCGGGGCCGTGGCCTTCATCAAAACCGTCATACCAACTCCCCGCCTCATGCCCTTCGGTTTCCTGGGCGGCAATCAGGCGGTCACGCAGTGTGGCGTTCCAGACGGCCCAGGTGTCTCCTTCGAAGTGGTGGAGTACCTGCGTGGCGTAGTAGTCGTAGTAGAGGTTGCCGTTTGGGCCACGGGCACTGAGACCCGCAACGCCTTGCTGAAGCCCGGGGTGGTCTTTCTTCCAACCGAGGTACATACGACACAACAATCCGACCGCCGTGGTGCCAGCTCCGCTGCCGGGGCCGTCGTAGCCGTATGACGCCCCGTCATCCGTCTGGACCGAGTCGAGAAACAGTTCCGCTTTCTTCACCGTGAGTGGTGAGACCTGAAGGTTGGCCATGAAGCCGCTCTTGAGAGCCATCAGTTGCCAACCCACCACCGATGTATCGCCTGGCTGTCGGGGGGTGTATCGCCATCCGCCACCGACGGGATCCTGGGATTCCATGATGAAGTTCAAAGCGAGTTGGGCTGGTGCTGCCAGACGCGGATCCTGAGTCATCGCGTAGGCCTCGGAGAGAACGATTCCGGCGAGCCCTTGTGTGTAGAGCGAGCCGCCCTCGGTGTAGGCCTTCCCCTTTCCTTGAACCGTGACCGAGGCGAGGTAGTTCAGCCCCGCCTCAACCTGGAGTTGGTAGGGGCCCTCGCGATGCGTGTAGCCGCGTCCCAAAAAGGGCAGCAGGGCCAGGGCGGTGGCCGCACTGCGGTCGGTGCGGTTGCCACTGTGCGAGCACTGTCCTCGGCAACTCGGGCACTGCGTGAGATCGAGGGTCCAGCCTCCATCGGGAAGCTGATGAGCGAGAATCCATTTCAGTCCGGATTCCACCGCCTGCTCGCTCTGTTTGCTTCCGCCTCCGGCTTCGACGAGACGCTCTCGTTGGCCCGCCCGACGTCCACCAAGACCGCCCGCGTCGCCACCGACAGCGCCGATCTGCTGCAGAAAGTCACTGCTCGGGGCCGCGTCGAGGCTGAAGTCGGTCAGTTCGACATCGATCGGGGCGGCATCGAGATCATCTGCCAAACTCTCCACCTTCACTTCGGTGATCTCAGTGACTGTGTCGGGCACGATGATGGATTCAGCGATGTCGGGAATTTCGACGCTGGGGTCGTCGGTAGGGACGGCCTCGAACTCCTCGACAAACTCCTCGATGCGCTCCGATGGTGGGGCGGTGATCAACCGCGGTGGCTCGAGGCTCGGGGGCTCGCTGACGATCAGGGCGAGGATCAGCAGCACCACGACATGCAGCAGCGTGCTCATGGCAAACGCCGGCAAGCGAGATACTCCGTGCGTGACGACGGGGCCGGCGGCCGTGGCATCATCGCTCGCCTCAGGCGGTGCCGGAGGCGCGGTGGCTCCCGAAACGACCAGCTCAAGCGTCGTGGGCCGCTCCGCGGACGGTCCACGCAACGGTGCTTTGCCAGCGGAAGCGGACCGGCTAGGGGGAGGTGGCGGCGAGGTTGGCGGGCCAGCCTCCGGCTCCCGCTTCCTCGGCCTGGCCCTGGGTCGAGGAGGTGCCGGGGGCTCGGGACGTTTTTCCGCCCCAGCAGAACTGTCGGATGGATTGACGGAGATGTCGCTTGCCATGGCCGGCTCAATCAGTCAGTGCTGCAGATGACTTTTTGACGGTTCATGACGAAAAAGTCGCTGATCACCGTCCCCTCGCCCTGTCACTTATCCTATCATCCGCGGCGTTGGATGCTGCCACCACCCGCATGAGGGTGGCGAGATCTCTGAAAACGGCCTCGCGGAAGGGCATCTGGCGGCGGAGCGTCTCATGAGGTAGTCTCCAGACACTTCTCATTCATCGATCCGATCCTCGTGCGCGTGATTTTGCTATGGCCAAGGGAAAGAAGAAGCTCGAAGTCATCCACCTCGTTTGCGAGGAAACGGGCGATTACAACTACACGCTCCGACGGAAGACCGGCGGCGAAAAGCTGCGGATCAAGAAGTTCAGCCCACGCCTGCGGCGGCACACCCTGCACGTCGAAAAGAAGAAGTAGTCGGTTCTAGCCGATCTGCTCGAGGAGTTTTCGGAGTTCTCGCATCATCGCGATCGAACTCTCGTTCGGCGAAAGGCTGCCTGAGGAGTCTGCTTCGGCGGCTGCTGCGAGTTGGCGCGGGACTCGCAGGACCACATCTGCCGTTCTGAGCAGCGACGCCGGGACATCGATATCCCCTTCCAGCAGCAACACGCGGCACTCTGGTGTTCTTCTGGGCCCTCTCCGCTTCTGCGGTTGAAACTTGCCAATGCCAGGTCGGATCACGAGATCGATCTCGGCGGTCGGATCGCCAGGACTTCGGGGAGCTGCTTGATGTGCTGCCTTGAAAGCAGACGCCGGGGTGAGGATCTCTGCCAGGGTTCGCCCAATCGCGGTCTGTGCGAGGTCCTGCGGAAGTCGCCACCGTAGTTCCTGCACGGAACGCTGCGAAAGGCCCTCGCGGCAGCAAGTGAGGCGACCGCGTCGCAGGAAGTAGCCAACGTTGCTGCCATCCCGCCAGCGGGTGGTCGCCGTGGGGTCGGTGGGGTGCCACACGTGTAAGGAGCAGGTGCGGTCGAGGACCGTTGCCAGCCGGACCCCCGCGGCCCTGAGCCGCAGCGTGATGTCATCGTCTTCTTGTCCCCAGCCAACAAAGCGTTCATCGAAACCGTTGACTCGCTCAAAGTCGCGGCGGTGGATGCAGATGTTGTTGCCAACGAGGCGTGGCTTGGTGGGGTGTCGGAGCAGTGCGTACCACCGCCACTTCCGCAGCCGCGCGCGCAAGGCCTTTCGCTCGGACGCTGGGAGCAGGCTCGCTACGGCTTTCGCGTTGAGAGACGTTCCGCTGATTCCACGGCTTTGTGATTCATTGAGCCGTCCGCAGTCGCCCCCCGTGGCCACACCTTCCCGGCAGCGGTCGAGGTGCACCGCCACATGATCGCGGGGGAGCATGCAGTCGCCATCCAGGAACAGCAACCGCTTGCCGCAGGCGATTCGAGCACCGTCGTTGCGGACCCGCGACAAGCGAAAGCCGTCATGGGGTCGGGTGGTGAATGCGAGCCTGTAGGGGGCCGTGGCAGCTCTCGCGTGGACGAGTGAGGCGGTTGCGTCGGTTGAGCCATCGTCGCTGACCACCACCTCGAAACGGCCTGCAACGCCCTCCTGGTGTTCGATGGAATCGAGCACCAGCCCGAGGTGTCGCGGCTTCATGTAGGTGTTGATGATCAGCGAAATCTCAGGATCCTGCGACGGTACTGGCATGCGGAGGTCCTTTCGACGCACTGTTCTTCAGGCGTCTGTGGAGTGGTCGTGGGGCGCGAGGGCAACAGCTCGGTCGATCAGAGCTCGCAGGTCTGCTTCGCCCTGCAGGAACTCGATGGCGATCTCGAGGGCCATGATCGGCACCCCGTGCACCTCGGTCTCGCGAATCTTCACGAGGTCTTTGACGGTGGTCACGATCAGTTCTGCTGCGGTCGTTCTGGCGGCCCGACCGAGTTGGGCGAGGTCGGAGTTTTTGTAGTGATGGTGGTCCGGAAGGATGGTTTCGGAGGTGATCACGCACCCGGTGGAGGCCACCGTGTTGCGGAAGGCGTGGGGGTTGCCGATGCCAGACACGATGGCCACACGGGTTCCCGTGAGCATGGTCAGAGGGCTCGTCCGGCCTTCGGCGGTGCGGAGGCAACGAGGGGCGTGTGTGGTCTCCGCCCAGACTGGCCGCTTCGTCACGGCTCTGCGGAGAACGTTGGCCTTGATCGTCGCTCGCCGGGCAGCATCCACTGACGAACTTCGCGTGAGGATCACGGCATCAGCCCGACGCCAGCCGGAGAGCGGTTCTCGCAGTAGACCTCGCGGAAAGAGGTGGCCGCAGCCAAACGGATCGGTGGCATCCACCGCGACGAGATCGAGCGTGCGGGCCAAGCGGCGGTGCTGAAAACCGTCATCAAGGATGGCAATACGGGCCGCGTGTTGGTCGATGGCCTCCTTTACGCCGGCCACACGGTCTCGATTGGCGACATGCCCAACACCTGGTAGCAGCATGGCGAGCTCTGCTGCTTCATCGCTCACACTTCCTGCGGAGGCCGCATACCCGCGACTGACAATCGCTGGTCGCGTGTTGAACTCCAGGAGCAACCGCGCCAGCCAAGCAACGAGCGGAGTTTTTCCCGTTCCGCCAAGGGTCAGGTTGCCGACGCAGATCACCGGGACGTCTGCTGCGGTGGCTTTCAGCAATTGTGTGTCGTAGAGCAGGTTCCGCATGATGACGGCCGCTCCGTAGGGAACGGAGCATCCTGCCAAGAGTCCACGGAGTAGGCCTGCCATGGCGCCGGTCCGCGAGCCATCCACAAGGGCGCGGTACGTGGCTGCGTCGGGAAGGAGACTCATGGACAGTGCAGGGTGCGGGGAGGCCGTTGAAGTGCGAAGGGGCGTCGGAAACGCTAAGGCTCCCTTGCGACTGGCGTCAAACGCCTTCGCAGGAGGTCGTCCCCCCAAAGCGCCGATATACTTCTCAAAAGGCAGAAAACTCCCGTGTTTGGGCGGAATGCGGCCGCAAGCCAAGAAAACTCGCGGTCGGCAGCCGCCGAATCAGGCACCGGTGGCTGCGGCCTGAGTGGAGGGCGTGGCTGAGGGGAATTTCCCCATGGCACATGGAGAGGAGCGGGCCCGTGGCGACAGCGACCGACCAATGCGAAACACCCCTTGCCGTGCCGGAGTGGCGCGAAGACGAGGATCGTGCTTCGAAGTCAGAGCGGTACCTTGCCAAGCGGTTGCGAGCGGCGGCCGACGATCATCGCAGCGTGGCCTGGAGTACCTTCATCGCCGGTTGCGGGGTTGGCCTGCTTTCGTGGCTCTTTCTCGGAGTGCTCGCGGAACACTGGCTGGTGTCGGGAGGGTTGCCTGTGTGGGCCCGTGTGGCTTGGCTGGTGGCTGCCGT
Organism: Pirellulales bacterium; assembly: GCA_049433245.1. Classification (GTDB taxonomy): domain Bacteria; phylum Planctomycetota; class Planctomycetia; order Pirellulales; family UBA1268; genus M30B53. The sequence continues at coordinate 2,045 of JBMTLP010000081.1, read as the reverse complement.
GGGAGGGCTGATTGGAGCAAGCGTGCGGTGGCTCCTACCGCTGCTGCTGTACCGCATCAACCTCGTCTATGCGGCCCGCACCATCGAGCGGGGGCATCCGGATCTGCACAACGATCTCGTCAACACCGTGCCCCTGCAGGAGCGATCAGAGGGCGTGCCTGAAACCGTGACGCACTCGCTGCGGCGGCGGACAGCTCGCGGCCTCGCGCGTCAGCCGGGTGACCTGGTTGCCGACCGTTCGCAGCTGCTGATGCTGGTTTATGCGATCGCGGCGCTCGTGGTGCTGGCCTGCCTCTACCAGATCGTTTCACCGAAGAACCTGTTTGTGTCGGCAGCGCGGCTCGCGGCACCCTGGTCTCGGATCCTGCCGCCAGCCCGGGTGCGGGTTGCGCCCGCGGAGTTTTCGTGGCGGCTACCGCCTCGTGACGGACGAGACGCCAACGCCGTGCGGCATCCGCTGTCGGTAGAACGCGGCGTGGTGACACTCCATCGAGGTCGCCAACTGATCGTGAGTACCACGATCCAGGGCAGAAGCCGCGGAGAGTTGCCGCAGGTGCGGGTGGTGCCGCTTCAAGACGATGGGAGTCTCGATCACGCGGCCGCTTGGTCGGTGACAATGACCCGTCGGCTCGGTGAGGGAGGCGGCGGCAACTCGCCGCTGCCTGAGGGGGACGACGCTGATCTGCCCTCGGCACGTCGCGAAGTCTTCGAGGCCGTCTTGCCTGGTGGCGATCGCGGCATGGACCGTTCCGCGGAGTGCACGCTTGTTGCCGGAGATGGCAAGACCGAGCCGGTGCGGGTGATGCTCGTCGAGGTGCCTTCGCTGCTTGTTCGTGAGGTTCTCTACGAGTTTCCGGACTACACGAAACGTCCGCCTGAAACGGTGCAGTGGCAAGGTGACCTGAGGGCCATCGAAGGCACGCGGGCCACGTTGATCACCGAAGCGAGTGTGCCGCTGGCTCGCGCCTGGATTGACTTTGGATGTGATGGTCGTCACGACTGGGAGCTCACGGTTCCGCAGCGCGACCCACTTTCGGCAAGGGCGACGTTTCCGCTGCGGCTCAACGAGGATCGGACGGGGCCTTGGTTCGACAGTTATCAACTGCAGATGCGGCTGGCGAGTGCTGGGCCTGAAGAGGTGCTCACCGAAGAGGTGCGGCATCGCATTGAGGTGATTGCCGATCTCGCGCCTGAAGTGCGGATTGTGAAGCCGACGGAGCAGGTCGTGAAGGTGCCGCCACACGCGCCTGTGCCTGTGCAGATCGCCGCCCGGGATCCCGATTTTGCGATTGTCCGCACGGGGGTTGAGTATCGGGTGATGGTTGGGACGGAGGTGGTTGCGGATGGTATCCGCTGGCAACCCGATCGTGAGCACGTAGGGCCGTTGGCTGAAACGTTGATGCTGACGCCAGCAGACGTTGGCGCGGCGGGAGGGCACCGGATCGCCTATCGGGCCTGCGCTGAAGACAACCGCGAACCAAGGGCGAATCGAGGTGTGTCGCACCGGGACGACGAACCGTGGCCTGAGTTGGTGATCGATGCCCGAGCCGAGCCGCAGCCCATGCCACCGCCGCAAGCTCCACAAGACAGCGACGCGCGGCCCGAGCAGGGCGAAACTCCCCAGGACCAGGACTCACCCGATGCAGCCACCGCAGACGGGGGGGCGGAACCTTCGGGTGGGAATCAGCAAGAGCAGCCGGGCGAAGACAACGAGTCGGGTGAGCAGGATGGGCCGGAGCAGGGAGAGAACGGCGGTCAACAAAACGACGGCAGCAGCGGGGGGAGTTCGGAGCAGCCTGAAGCGGGAGCCGAAGGGCAGCCGTCCGACGGTGGTGTTGGGGGCGACTCGGGCCAAGGCGAACAGGGTGAAAGTGGCGAAGGCTCGCAGTCCGCGGGGGAAAACGGTGGAGATGGCTCGAGTGACGGCCAGCAGGGAGGCGGTCAGTCTGGAATGAACAACGGGCCCGATGGGCAGGAACAGACTGGGTCGGGTGAAGGGCGTGCGCCTGGCGAAGGGGGCCAGGATGCCGAGAGCGGTGAGCCTG
>JBMTLP010000080.1:0-10113 GCA_049433245.1 Pirellulales bacterium | reverse complement strand
GCGAGGTTCTTGGCTGATCACGTGGTGCGGATGTTGGCGGGCGTGCCGAAGGCTGGGCGTCCTGTATTCCTGAAGATTCCCTACCTTGGGCCCGAGGTCACGGAGATGCTGGCGGCCTACGACCCCTCGGTGGTGGTTGGCATTCTCGGCGGTGGTGCGGGGACGACGCACGATGCGTTTGGACTCGTGGCGGATGCCAAGGCTCATGGTGCACGCGTCGCACTCTTCGGTCGCAAGATCAACGCGGCGGAGCATCAGCCGAGTTTTGTGCGGCTGCTGCGTGAAGTCGCCGACGGCAATCTGGCCGCCGACGAAGGGGTCAGGGCCTACCATGGCGAACTCGCGAAGCGTGGCCTCACACCGCACCGTTCGCTTGAAAACGACCTCGCTCGCAGCGACACGGCAAGCGCTTACGGCGGGTGAGGCTGGGAGCAGAATTCCCACCCCCGATCAGTCGTTTGAGGCGTCGGGCGAGGCGGCCTCCTGTCGCACGGTCACGCCGCGCTCAGTCAGCACCGTGAGCAACCGCTCCGCGGTGACCGCGTTCGGGTCGAACCAGGCAGTGGCCTTCCCCTCGCCAAAACTGGCCGTGGCATGAACCACGCCCTCGACTTGCACAAGGATGTCGTGAACGGCGAGTGAACAGGCATCGCAGTCGAGCCCAACAATGGGGAACGACGCCTGCTGAAGTTGCTCGTGTGGGAGGTCGCCGACGGGCTTGAGCGAAAACAGGCCTTCGGAGCGATTGCGGAGCTGCTCGGAGAGGCGAGCAAGCACGTCGGCCTCGCTGGCGTTGCCAAAGAGCGGGCTCTCGGGTGTGTACTGGATCACCGCTTCGGCGGAGTGGGTGTCGAGCGAGTCGATGGCTACGCCCGGAATGCTTGCGAGCAGGTTGCGGAACGCGCCCTCGCGCTGTGGGGTAAAGAGCCCCACCAACCTGCACCTGAACTTCGGGGCGTCTGCAGCGATGATGAACGTTGGGCTCCGCTCCTCTGGTTGGAGCAGGTGTGGAGCCCGTGCTGGGGACGCGATGGCGGGAGCGAGGGGCGTCATCAGAAGTCGCTCTGTGTCACGGCTGTGCGGGGTGGGGCTAACCGTGACCTGTGGCAGCGATGCTTTCCATGTGGCTGGGGCGAGCGACGGCTCGGACTGGCCGCTGCCGAGCGTGAACAGCGGGCTCGCTACCACCGCGTGCAGCAACGTGCGAAACCCGCCCCCGTGGGAGAGCGTGTGATCCACAATGGCGTCGAGCCAGGCGCGCTCGGCAAAACCCACAGGACGGCCGGTTGCGTAGATGAGAAGCCGACGAGCGAGGTTTTCAACGATGGGGCGCGGGGAGGCAGCGATCAGTTGCTGATACTCGTTGATCGTCGTGAATGCGTGGCCTTCGAGAACGCTGCTGCCGTCGACGGGCTGGCCAAGGCGAAAGCCGATCCCGATCAGTGGGTCGATGTTGCCTCGCTCTGCGGGATCGCCTTCGCCGATCGAGCGGTAGCGGGTGCGGTAGCCACCGATCACATCAAACGCTTCGAGCGCGAACCCATGCGGGTCGATCTTTTGGTGGCACGACTGGCACATCGCATGATCACGATGCTGCTGCAACTGCTCCCGGATCGTGGTCGTGCCGCGGACATCCGGCTCGATGGCTGCCACGTTGGCGGGGGGTGGTTCAGGGGAATACCCGAGCAGGCGATCGAGCACAAACGCCCCACGTGGCACCGGGCTGGTGGTCGTGCCATTGGCGGTAACTTTGAGAATCGACGCCTGCGTGACCACGCCTCCTCGCGGCAGTTCGACCGGCCGCTCGACGCGGCGAATCTGGCAACCAGCCACCCCGTCCAAGTGATAAAGCGAGGCGAGTGGCTGATTGAGCATCACAAAGTCGGAGCGGATCAAGGAATCAACCGGCAGATTGCGGTCGAGCATTTCCCGCACGAAGGCACGGGTCTCAGCGACCATCGAGTCTTGCAGGTAGGGGCTGAACTCTGGGTAGAGTGTGCGGTCAGGATCGGTCGCGGCGATGTCGTCGAGCCTGAGCCACTGCCCGACGAAGTCGTGGAGGAATCGCTCCGCGCGCGGGTCGGCAAGCAGCCGTTCCACTTCAGTGTGGAGCTGCGATGGCTCGCGGAGTCGGCCAGCGAAGGCGAGGTCTCGCAGCGAATCGTCGGGCATCGAGTTCCAGAGGAAATACGAGAGCCGGGCCGCCAGCCCACTGTCATCGAAGGTGGCGGGCGGTGGCGTGTGTTCTGCGATGGAATCGACATGTAAGAGAAAGTCGGGCGACACGAGCGCCGCCCGGTAGGCATACCGCATCGCCAGCTCGAAGCAGTCGCCGGCCGCCAGTCTCTCCGCCACGAGGTCCACGTAACTCCTGCGGGTGGCCTCAGTGACCGACCTGCGAAACAGCTGGGGCAGAAAGACGCTGAGGAGCTGGTCTGCGTCTTCCAGAGGCGCGTCGGAGTGGACCGACCACAGGCCCGGCTCTGGATCCGGCCGGTTCATCCCTGCCCCGAGTTGGCGTGGGCGGCTGCGGTCCGGATATGTGAGGTCCTGGGCGGCTTCCGGTGGAACCTCCTTCAAGGGAAGCGAGCCGAAGAGCAGCGTGTGGCTCGGCGGAGGCCACTGCTCGTAGAGCGGCCCTTCAATGTCGAGCCAGTCGACCACGATTCCAGGGCCTGTGAACTCCATGGCCCGCCTGGGCTTGTAGTAATTGGCGGCTGGCGCGAGTGAGGCCGTGTTGAAGCCGATCAGCTCATTGCGATTGAGCCACACGGAGAGTTCATGCTCGAGAGGGCCATTGCTTGGTGCGTTGAAGTAGCCGAGCACCGTGCTGGGATGCTGGCCCCCCCGACCGTCGCCAGTCAGCTGCACGACCGACAGGCGGGCAGCCTCCGTGCCACGCCCGGGCAGCATCCGCCCCTGATCCCACTGAAAGCTCCAGAGCGAGGTTCGCACACGGTAGGTGGCCGGGTAGATCGTGACGTGCTCGATGAAGTAGGGACTTACCGACTCGTCCTCGTGACGAAACAAGCCAACGCTCGCACCGTTGCGAAACGAACCCCACCGCTCATGGGCTCCTTGATCGAGATGGTTCTGCTCGGCGGCCGGGGGGAAATCGGGGTCGGGCTGCCCGTCTTTGAGCAGCACACCGTCGCCATTCATCACGATGTGCGCGACAAAGCCACCTCGATTCACCAGGGAGATGCGTCGCCTGGTGATGGCGGGTGGCTCGGGGCGGGTGGCGATGGCGTCGTCGAGAATCCGGTCTGCAACTTCCAGGTAACTCGCGATGTTGACGTGGGAAATGTCGAGGGCCTCGGCGGCTTTATCGAAGCCGTCTACCGATCCATCGGCCGGAAGCAGCGACGCCAACTGGATGCCCGGCATCTGAAACAGGTCGCGAATGGTGTTCTCGTATTCGGTGCGAGTCAGGCGGCGAAAGTGGCCGCGAGCGTGCGGCGGCTCTCTCTCCGCGGTGGCGATGGCGTGGCTGAGTTCGGCGAGGAGCGTGGCCCGCTCCGCGTCAGTGGGCCCCGCGGCGTTGTCCGGCGGCATCGCGCCTGAGGCGATTTGGTCATGTGCTCTGATCCACTGCCGCAGGGCGTGTGGGTCGGTGGGAGCGTGGGACGCTTGCTCGACGTTGAAGCCGGCCTGCGGTTCCGGCCCCGTGTGGCAGTCACTGCATAATCGCGCAAGGGAGGCCCCCACCTCCGCGGGCAGAGCGGATAGATCTGCGATGCAGGTGGAGGTCGGGATCGCTGCGGCGAGTGTGAAGGCAAGCCACCGTCTCACGATGCAAACTCCAGTCCACGCATGGTGCTTGTTCCGGAGGAGAACCGATCCACCTCAATCCCCAGTCGCTGCAGCATCGAGACGTAGACGTTCGACAGCGGTTCGTTGTTGTCACGGGAAAACACCAGGTGCTGGCCATGGCGAAACCCACCCCCTGCTAACAGCACGGGCAGATTTGTGTTGGAGTGTGAGTTGGCGCTCCCCATGCAGGTGCCGTAGAGCACCATCGTTCGATCGAGCAGCGTTGCTCCCTGCTCGCGGCAGTTGTTCATGCTCGTGAGGAAGCGGCCGAGGGCGTCGAACTGTCGCTCTTCATGCGCCTTCAGTTCGTCGAGCACATCAGGTCGATTCCCATGGTGCGTGATGTTGTGGATGACGGTCGTGTCAATAAACAACGACACGACCCGCGTAGAGTCGGTCTCAAGGGCGAGTTTCATCACGTCAAACATCATGTTGGATCGTTCGACAAACTGCCGTGGTTCATTGTTCTCTGCGGGGGGCTGCTCGCTGACTTCAGGCTTGGGGCGATCCTCCCACGCCTGGGCTGCGTGGAGGCGTTGCTCCAGGTCGCGGACGGCGGTTTGGTATTGGTCGAGTCGCTGGCGATCGGCAGTGGGTAGGCTTGCCTCCAACCGCCGGGAGGCATCGGCCACGAAGTCGAGCGTGCTGCGGCCCTGTCGCAGTGACTCGATGCGGGACGCCACATCCTCGCTGGCGCCTTGCACGAACAGTTTTTCAAAAAGGGCCCGCGGGCTCTGCTCCGACGGGATCGCTGCACCGCTGCGGGTGTAGCTGAGGGTGGCGTTTTCGTTGGTGATCGCCAACACGAGCGAAGGGAATCTCGTGGTGTTGCCGATGTGCTCTGCGGCCACCTGGTCAAGCGACACCCCGTTGCGAAAGCCTCCTCGCTCCGGATGGGGTGTGCCGGTCAGAAAACACTTCTGAGCGGCGTGGCCACCAGTCACACCGGGCAGGCTCACGCCGGAGAAGACGGTGATCTGATCGCGGTGGGCGGCGAGTCGTTCAAGGTAAGGGCTGGCCGTGTAGTCGCGGCCGCTGCCTTCGGGAAAGAAGTAGTTCGGCAGGATGCCCATGTTGGTCTGGATGCAGACCATGCGGCGTGGAGATTCGCTTTCGCTGGCCTGCGACGTGGATTCGAGGAAGGGCAAGGCGAGCGTGATGCCTGCCGACTGCAGAAAGGCTCGGCGGGGTGCCTGTCGGCCGCGGCGGTCGAGGGCGGAGCGATGATCGGGCGAGGGAGTCATGCAGGCCTCCGAAATCAAAAAATGCCACGTGGCCGAGTTGGGGTACTTGCTTCGCTTCTGTAAAAAGCAGAACGGCGGCCGATCTGGACTGCAAGGTGATCTGCGGCTGTGGGCCGTGAATCCTGCGGTGCGCGGCCGAGCGTCGCCCAAGCAGGCTGCCGCGTTTGTGCCGGGGAGCCGACTGCGGCAAAATTGGTCCATGTGGGGGTTTCACGCGTCAGCCGTGTACTTGGGGGAACCATCGATGTTGCGATTCGGGATCGCGTGCATGCTCGTGGGGATGGCGGCCGTGGCCGCTGCTGGTGAGAAGCCGCCGCTGAAGGTGTTCGTGCTCGCTGGGCAGTCCAACATGCAGGGGCACGCGCAGGTCCGCACCTTTCCGCACCTCGCGATGGATCCGGCAACGGTCCCGCTGCTTGCGCGGATGCAAGACGCCGATGGATCGCCGCATGTCTGCGATCGGGTGTGGATCTCTTCCATCGGCTCGAGCGATGAGGAGCAGACTGGACGGCTGACGGCTGGATTTGGGGCGGCCAACGCTGGCCCCAAGATCGGCCCGGAGTTCACCTTCGGCCTGACGGTGGAACAGCTCGTCGAGGGCCCGGTACTGATCATCAAAACGGCGTGGGGGGGCAAGAGCCTCAACACCGATTTTCGATCGCCGAGCGCAGGGCCCTACGTCTTCAGTGAGGCCCAACTCGCGTCGCTGCAAACCAACGGAAAAGACATCGAGGCCATTCAGGAAGAGAAACGGCAAGCAACGGGAGTGTTTTATCGCCAGATGATCGACCACGTGCGATCGGTACTTGCCGACCTGCCGAGGGTCGTGCCTGACTACGAACCCGAGCAAGGCTACGAGTTGAGCGGGTTCGTGTGGTTTCAAGGTTGGAATGACATGGTCGACGGCAGCACCTATCCCCATCGCGATCAACCAGGAGGCTACGACGCCTACAGCGACTGCATGGCGTGCTTCATTCGCGATGTGCGGAAGGACCTCAACACGCCCGAACTTCCTTTTGTGATCGGCGTGCTCGGGGTGGGTGGTCCGGTGGCCGAGTATGGTCCCGATCAGCAGCGGTATGCGACTGTGCACACGAACTTTCGCGAGGCGATGGCCGCGCCCGCGGCGCTCCAAGAGTTTGCCGGCACGGTGACGGCGGTTCGCACCGAAGCGTATTGGGATCGCGAACTCTCTGAGGCCAAGGCCAAGGAAAATGAGGCTCGTAGTCAGGCGAAGAAGATGGCGAAAGAAGAATCGCTCGCTCCCGACGAAGAGCAGCAGCGATTCGAGAAACTCCGCGGTGAGCTGCTCAGTCTGCGGGAGAAGGAGGTGCTCGAGGTAGGGATTTCTAACCTAGAGTTTCACTACCTCGGGAGTGCCAAAATCCTGGGACGAATCGGCGAGGCGTTTGCGAAAGCCGTGGTGGAACTCCGCGAGGGGCAGCGCGGCGGCGATGAGGGTGAGCCTGCAGGCGATCGATTGAGCACCGCAACTGCGGCCGAGATCTTTCAATCGCGGATTTTGCCGATCATGCACGCAGACAAGCCTTCGAGTTGCGTCGAATGCCATCTCAGCGGAGTGGACCTTGCCGACTACATTCGTCCATCGCAGTCCGAGACCTTCGCCGCGCTCCGCAGCGCCGGGCTGATCAACGAGCAGGATCCCGATGCGTCGAAGATCCTGACGTTCATCAACCGCCGCCCCGACAGGCCAAACCTGATCAGCGAGGCCACGCGGGCGGGTGAGTTGGCGGCGTTTCGAGCCTGGATTCATGCGGCAGTGGAGGATCCGGCCCTCCTCGCCTCGAAGGATGCCCAGGCGATTGGCCCGCAGCTCTCTCTCGAACTGATTCGGCATGCCAGGCAAGACCGCGTGCTGGCGTCGTTTCTCGACAACATTTGGACGGAGGTAGGCCGTTGTGCCGCATGCCACTCGCCCGATCAAAACAAAAAACAGGTAGCCGAGCATGGGGAACGCGTGTCGTGGATTGTGCTCAACGATCCGCAGGCCACGCTCTCGCACATGCTCGATGCGGACATCATCGATCCTGCACAGCCGCTTGAGAGTTTGCTGCTGACAAAGCCAACGCTGCAGGTGGAGCATGGTGGTGGGCAGAAAATGGTGGTCGGCGATCGCACCTACAAACAGTTTCGTCGGTTCATCGATGACTACGCTAAGGTGGCCAGCGGCGCGTATGCGAGCGTTCATGACCTGCCCCGCGAGAGCGACGAGGTGTCGGTAGTGACCGATATCTGGCTGAAGTTCACCGACGTGCCCGAGGCGTTTGACAAGATGCTCCTGCAGGTCGACCTCTACCGTTGGGAAGGAGATCAGTGGTCGGATCATCGCGTGGCAACCTCGGACCGGCCGGTCTTCGGCGGCGGCAAACTTTGGCAGCACTCGCTTAGTCTGATCGCTCCACGGGGGTCGGCCTGGGCGTCGCAGCTCGACGAGCAGGAACTGCCACCAGGCAAATACCTTGCCAAGTTGTATGTCGATCAGGAGCACACGCTTGCCCGCGATTTCACGTGGGAACTTGGTGAACGTGAGCTGATCGGTGTGTGCGAATTCAACTCCGCATGGCCGGCGGGCTACGGCAGCATGACGATCGTGCCCTGTCCGATCGCGTCTGCTTCGCGGCCCTGACGGAGACGGAAGTCCTGAACTGGTCGGTCCGACGACGGCCAATTCGCTGCGGCGCATGCCACTGGTCTGGCAAGAGCGAGTACAGTATTGGACGCGTCACATACCTCGTTGCTGCGCTCTGCATTTCTCCACCTCTCAGAAGGCCTCTTGCCATGCGATCACTGACGACCCTGCTCACGTGTTTGATTGCTTCTCTGGTTGCCGGTGCACACGCAGCGGATCTGAAGGTCGGCGATGCGGCACCGGTGTTTGAAGCCCGCGACGACAGCGGCAAGGTGTGGCGTTCGGCCGACCACGTCGGCAAGAAGGTTCTGGTGGTGTACTTCTATCCCGCCGACATGACCGGCGGCTGCACCAAGCAGGCGTGCGGGTATCGTGACAAGATGGCCGCCTTGAGCGATGCGGGTGTGGAGGTGATCGGTATCAGTGGCGACTCGGTCGAGAATCACCAGCTCTTCAAGGAGGCGCACGACCTCAACTTCACGCTGCTCGCGGATGGTGATGGCAAAGTGGCCGACGCGTTTGGCGTGCCGGTGACGCTAGGCGAGAAAACCGTGGCGAAGCTAATCGGCGATCAGGAGAAGTTGCTTCTGCGAACCGCGACGACGCAGCGGTGGACGTTCGTGATCGATCGCGAGGGCAAGGTCGCCTACAAGGACGACAAAGTCCAAGCCGCTGAAGATCCGGAGAAAATCGCCGCTGTGGTCAAGTTGCTCTGAGGCGTGCAAGCCAGCTGGGTCTCGGATTCCGGGCTCAGTTCGGCCCTACGCCAAGCGTCCGGCCTTGATCAGCCCCCCCTGCACCACCGCGATGAAGGTGCTGCGGTCGGTGAGCAGGTGGATGTTGTCGGCGACGTCGCCATCCACGACGAGGACATCGGCGAGTTTGCCCACTTCCAGGGTGCCGATTTCCTCGCTGCGGCCCAGGATCTCTGAGCCGGTGCGAGTGGCACAGGTGAGCACGGTCAGTGGATCGAGGCCGACGTAGTCGACGAAGAATGCGAGTTCCTTGGCGTAGTCGCCGTGAGGGTTCCAAGCGAAGCCGTAGTCGCCTCCCATCCCGAGGCGGCCACCGGCAGCAAGGATCCGCCGCGCACTCTCGGCGCCCCCTTCGAGCGTTTCCTGGTGGCCGTCGATCACGGCCTGCGGCATGCCGATCGAGGGGCCATGGTCGACGCTCGCCTTCTCGAAGTACAGCGCCGGCACCACGGGCACGTCGCGGGCGAGCAGCAGGTCGAGGGCTTCGTCGTCCATAAACGTGCCATGCTCGATCGCGTCGTAGCCTGCACGCAGGGCATTCTTGATGCCTTCGGTGGCTCGGCAGTGGCCAGTGACCTTCATGCTGTGGTTGTGCGCGGTCTGCACCACCGCGTGCATCTCCTCAAACGTCATGCAGAGCGTGTGGTGATCGTTGACGTCCGGGGCGGCGGCGTCGCCAGTGGGGTAGGTCTTCACCCACTCCACGCCATCTTTGACGAGTTTCCGAACCGCCGACCGCGCCTCATCTGGCCCATTCACAAGGAGCACGAGGCCGTCCATGCCGATCTTGCGGAAGTCGGGGTTCCAGTCCATCAGGCCCCCTACCCCGCAGATCTCTCGACCACTCGCCGCGAGCCGCGGGCCCGGCACGAGGTCGTTCTCAATCGCCTTCTTCAGCCACACGTCGATATTGAACAGGCTCCCGCCACTGCGAGCGGAGGTGTAGCCGCATTCGAGGGCAAGCTTGGCGTTGCAGGCCGCCAGCAACGTCACGTATTCGACCGGGTATTTGATGTCGAGGTCTTCAAGTGCCGCCACGTTGAAGTAGGTGGGGTGGAAGTGCGCCTCCACGAGGCCGGGCATAATCGTGCCCCCTTGGGCATCGATTCGCTGGGCACCCGCAGGAACGGCGGGAGCGTCTTGCACCGGGCCGACAAAGGTGATCAGGCCGTCGGTGGCCACCAGGCAGCCATGCTCGATCGCCGGCCCTCCATTGCCGTCGAGGAGCCGTCCGTTGCTGATCACGAGGGTGCCGGTGGCGTTCTTCATGTCGAAGGCCTTTCGTTGGTCGGCCGGAAGGAGCCGTGGGGGAGTGATTCCAAGAAGAGTGTGGCTTCGCGGGTGAGCCACCCGGGGTCGGTCCAGTGCATCTGATGACCCACTCCATACTGCCGGACGTGGACCACCTCCTGGCCGAGTTGCACGACGGCCTGGGCATCTTCATCGGTGAGCATGCCGCCCTGCCTGGGGTCGGCCTGGATCAGCAGCGTCGGTGCCCGCAGACGAGCGGCGACCTGTGCGACGTCGTAGCCTTCGAGCCATCTCCGCTCGACGATCGGCGAGAGCACGCCAGGCACCACGTGGGTCAGGCACGAGGCCATAAACCGCAGACTTGTTGGGCCGCGCGTTTCTCCGAGCCGCTGCACGTTGC
>JBMTLP010000079.1:0-10116 GCA_049433245.1 Pirellulales bacterium | reverse complement strand
GCGGGCACAAACGCCACGAGCCCGCCAACTTCGCCCCAGACCCGTTGTTCGCGGTGCGCTTCCGCGAGCACGCGCTCATGCAGCCCGGCATCTTTGCGAACAAGGGCCAGTTTGTGCTCGACGACAGCTGGCACAAAATCGAGACCCACGAGTTGACTGTGCGCGTGGGCGAGCGATGCCCCGGCTCGCGGGCCGGCGTTTTTAAACACCATGCCCCACCGTAACTGCGGGCAGGCGGCAAAGGCCTCAAGACGCTGCCTCGAGGCGCACCAGGCCGTTCCCCAGGTCGCTGCTGGAATCGCTTCGACCCGCGTGTGGTGTTCCGGCGACTCGATCAGCACTTCATGCATGCCCACGGCTGGCCGGTTGGCGGCTCGGGCGGGCAGCTCCTCCGGTGCGGATCGCACTGCCACACCTAAACGCTCAGCCACGATGGGGTAGCGATTGGGCACCACCCGCGCCTGCCAGACGCCTTCGCTCGGCAGAGCGAGCACGCTCGGCGGTGCGAGGGTTTCATGGCCGCGGCAAAACGGGCACCCCATCGGTTGTCTGGCGTCGGGCGATGAGCCAGCGTCGCCGAGTTCGATCGGTCGCAAGCCACGCTGTGGCGCCAGAAAAACGGTGGCCTGCGACAGCGGATCGCACAGGAGCTGAGGCGGCGGCGGCGAGGGAAAGCTGCGGTCAGCGGCGTGAGGATCGTCGCTGGCGTCGTGGGTCGGCATGGCTTCGGCGATCGGACTGTGCGGAGGGGAGCGGCGTGTTTGCTTGACGATCGGAGGGTGGGTCGTAGACTCTGGCAGCAGTGTGAGGGAACCCCCGGATCCGGAGATTGACCATGCTCACCGTCGGCGACCGCTTTCCGAGTTATTCTGTTCGGGCCTGTGTTGGTACGGGCAAGGACGATACGAAGCAGTTGACCAATGCCGATTACGACGGGAAGTGGGTGGTCTACTTCTTCTATCCGAAGGACTTCACGTTTGTCTGCCCGACGGAACTCGCTGAGTTCAACAAGCAGCTGTCGTCCTTCCAGGAGCGGGATACGGAGGTGGTCGGTGGTTCGACCGACAATGAGTATTCCCACCTGGCCTGGCGGCGGGATCATGCAGATCTCAAAGAGCTGAAGTATCCTCTCATCGCCGCACAACTGCTCGCCCCTGAGCTCGGAATTCTCGAAAAGACTGAGGGCTACTGCCTGCGAGCCACCTTCATCGTAGATCCGCACGGGGTGATCCAGTGGGTCGACGTGAACCAAGGACGCGTGGGTCGGAATGTGGCGGAAGTGCTGCGAGTGCTCGACGCCCTGCAGAGCGACGAGTTGTGCCCTTGCAACTGGCAGAAGGGTGACGCCCACCTCAAGGTGTAGTGCGTTCGAGTTCTGGTCAGCTCGGATTGGAAATCGCGGCGCTTGCCGGTCGGTCGCCAGTGGCAGGGTGCGATACCTGACGCTGATCGGCCTTCCGCGTGTCGGCCGCCGTGCCAGGCACCAGCTGCGGACTTCCGGTTGATGCGTCGATGATGCTGGCAAGTTCGTCGCCGTCGATCACCTCACTCTCGATGAGTCGGGCGGTGATCGCCTCGAGAGCTGTGCGGCGTGTTTCGAGCGTGCGTCGCACCCGATCAATCGCCGCGTCCATAATGCGGCGAACTTCTTCGTCGATCTCGCGGGCCGTCTGCTCACTGTGACCACGGGAGCGTCCGAGATCGGGCATCGATCCGGCGAGAAAAGGAGACGTGGAACTCTCGCGGTAGGTGACACGGCCAAGGCGACTCATGCCGTAGTCCATCACCATGCCGCGGGCAATCTCGCTCGCTCGTTCCAGGTCGTTTTGTGCTCCCGTGGAGACGTCGCTGTAGACCATCTCCTCGGCGAGGGTGCCTGCGAGCAGCACCTCGATCCGGCTCTCAAGCTCGCTTTGGGTCAGCAGGTACCGATCATCTTCGGGCCGCTGCATCGTGTAACCGAGCGCCGCGAGGCCGCGCGGAATGATCGACACCTTGTGTACGGGATCGGTGTTGGGCAGTGAGTAGGCCACGAGAGCGTGGGCAGCCTCGTGATAGGCCACCCGCTTCTTTTCATCTTCGTGGATCACGCGACGCTTCTTTTCCAGGCCGGCGGTGACCCGCTCCACGGCTTCGTTGAACTCGTCCATGCCAACAGACGTCTTGTTGTTGCGGGCGGCGAGCAGAGCGGCCTCATTCACGAGATTGGCGAGATCAGCGCCGACAAAGCCTGACGTGATCCGGGCAATCTGCTCGAGGTTGACGGAGGCATGGATTTTCACGTCGGTGACATGCACCTTCAGGATCGCTTCACGGCCGCGAACATCCGGCCGATCCACGAGCACATGGCGGTCGAACCGTCCCGGCCGCATTAGGGCTGGATCGAGTGTCTCGGGACGATTGCTGGCGGCGAGCACGATCACGCCGGAGTTGCTGCCAAAGCCGTCCATCTCCACGAGCAGGGCGTTGAGGGTTTGCTCCCGTTCGTCATGCCCACCCACGACGCTCGACCCGCGGGTCTTGCCGAGGGCATCGAGTTCATCGATGAAGATGATGCAGGGGCTCTTTGCCTCCGCCTGTTGAAACATGTCGCGGACGCGGGCTGCTCCCACCCCCACGAACATTTCCACGAAGTCGCTCCCCGAGAGGCCGAAGAAGGGCACTCCAGCTTCACCGGCGATCGCCTTGGCGAGGAGGGTCTTACCGGTGCCTGGCGGGCCAACAAGTAGCATGCCCTTAGGGATGTGGCCACCGAGGAGCTGATACTTCTCCGGGCTTCGCAGAAAATCCACCACCTCGCGAAGTTCCTCAACCGCCTCGTCAATGCCGGCCACGTCGTCGAAGGTGATGCCGAGATCCTCTTGGGCATACATCTTGCCGCGGCTGCGACCGAAGGCCATCGGGCTGCCGGCCCCACCGAGGCGACGGATCATCACGAAGAACAGCACCACAAACAGGCCCGTCATCACGAGCATCGGCGCCCAATTCTTCCAAGCGCTCGGGGGATCCTCGTAGCGGTAGGGCACGGCATGCTCATCGAGCAGGCGAGAGAGCTGTCCTTCAGAGTTCTCGCTGGGCAGTTTCGCTGTCTGAAAGCGTCGGCGACTGGCTCCACCGATGGGGCCGTTTGTGTCGTCGCTTGGTTCGTCGCTGGCGTCGGCGAGTGTGTCGGTGCCGGGCTCGCCGGAACCGGGTTCTGCCGATTCGTCGGAGCCAGGCTGGTCGCTCCCCTCCACGATCACCGTGCCGGTCACCTCATACGCCCCAATCACCACGTCTTCCAGGCCGCGGAAGCGGTACATTCGGCGGGTCCCGCCATCCTCGCGGAGCACCTCAATGCTCCCCGCAGGCCCAGCGTCGCCCGTCGCCCGGATGAGTTGCTCCAACTCGCTGTAAGAGAGGTCGACCTGCCCCGCAGCCGTAAACAAGCTCACGGCAAACAAGCCCGCGGCCGCCGCAGCGATCAAGTACCAGACAACCGAGCTCGTGCCGCCGTTTTTTCGGTCTGTCGATCGCTTGGGCAGCTCGTTTTTATTCTTGGCCATGAAAAATCCAGGCGGTTTCGGAAGATCAGATTCATCCTATGTCGAGCGGAGCGGGGGGACAAACCGCCGTTCCCCGCGGGCAGGCACGGTCGAAAGTCCGCGTGCCGCGGTCAGTTGGGAGGGGGCGGAAGGTCGAGTGGTGTCGTCTGCAGCCGTCCCGTACACTTTTCAAAAAGCGTCGGAGGAGACGGAGCCGAGTGGCGGCCCGTGCTCGATCGCTCCCGTACGCGGTCTTGCCACGCGCTTTTCCCTCTGCCCGGCTGCCATGCCCGATGCCTACGAGATCGCGGAGGTTCGTCGGCTCGCCACCGGCGATGCAGCTGGCCGCAATTCCAGCCCGTCTCGCCCGTTGAACGTGGCCGTGCTCGGGTCCACCGGAAGTATCGGCGGCAGCACGCTGGAGGTGGCCGCATCGTCGGCAGGCCGGATTCGTCCCTGGTTGCTGGCTGCCTGCCGCAGCGCTGCACGCCTCGCTGAACAGGCCCGCGAGGTGCGACCTGCTTGGGTGGTGGTGACCGACGAACAGGCGGCAACCGCCCCGGAACTCCAGCACCTTCCCCCAGGCACGCGCCTGGCGGTCGGCCAGGATGCCCTCTGCGAGCTCGTGCAGGCGGCCGAAGTTGATCGCGTGGTTTCCGCCATTGTGGGCGCGGCTGGCCTGGCGAGTACGTGGGCAGCCCTTGAGGTCGGCAAGACCGTGGCCTTGGCCAACAAAGAGACCCTCGTGATGGCCGGGCCGCTGGTCATGCAACTCGCTGCTCGCCAAGGGGCGGTGATCCTGCCGGTCGATAGCGAACACTCGGCGATCATGCAGGCCCTGCGATCCGGCGCGTCGAGCGAGGTGAGAAGGCTGCTGCTGACGGCCAGCGGTGGCCCCTTTCGCACGATGCCGGCGGAGCTACTGGCCACGGTCACTCCCCAGCAAGCGCTCGCGCACCCCACCTGGTCGATGGGGCCAAAGATCACCATCGATTCGGCGACGATGATGAACAAGGCCCTGGAGTTGATCGAGGCGAGATGGCTCTTCGATATCCCGGCTCACCAGATCGACGTGGTGGTGCACCCGCAGTCGATTGTGCACTCGATGGTTGAGTTTGTGGATGGATCGGTGGTGGCTCAGCTCAGCCCTCCCGACATGAAACTCCCGATCCAGTTGGCGCTCGATCACCCGCAGCGTCATCATGGGCCGGCCCGGCGACTCGACTGGTCCACGGCATTTCAGTTGGCGTTTGAGCCCCCCGATGTCGATCGGTTTCCGGCGCTCATCCTCGGCCGCGAAGCGGCTTCGCGGGGGGGAACGGCTGGCGCCGTGCTCAATGCCGCCAACGAGATCGCGGTCCAGAGCTTCCTCGATGGAGAGATCCCCTTTACGTCGATCGCGAAGGTGACCAAGTCGATGCTCGACTGTCATCCTTTCGAAGCGGATCCAACGCTGGACGACATCCTGCGGCTCGATGCCTGGGCCCGCCAGGAGGCGAGATCCTGGATCAACCACCACCTCGCTTCATGAACCTCATTCTGATGCCACACCTGGGAGTACTGATGTTTGGCGAAACAATGCTTGGAACCGTCGCGCCGTTCTTGTCTGGAGGCGTGGTGCTTCTGGCCGAGAGTTGGCTGGAGTGGATCGTGCAGCCTTCGAGTTGGAAGGTGATCCTCCAGGTCGCGGGCGGTTTAGGCTTCGTAATCTTCGTGCATGAACTGGGCCACTTCCTGGTGGCCAAGGCATGCGGTGTGAAGTGCGAGAAGTTCTACATCGGCTTCGACATCGGTGGCCTCAAACTGGCGAAGGTCCAGTGGGGTGAGACGGAGTACGGCATTGGCATCCTGCCACTTGGTGGCTATGTGAAGATGCTCGGTCAAGACGACAACCCCGGTGCTGCCGGTCAGGAGTCTGCTCGAGCGAGGGCCTCGGGGGATCTCCCCGCTGAGCCGACCAGCGATGGTGAACACGCGTGGGATCCTCGGAGTTATCCAGCCCAGACCGTGCCGGAGCGGATGGCGATCATCTCCGCTGGCGTGGTGATGAACGTGATCTTTGCTGTGGTGATGGCCACCGTGGCCTACCACTGGGGCATTCGCGAACTCACCTGCGCTGTTTCGAGTGTGCGTCCTGGCGGCGCGGCCTGGCGCGAGGGAATGCGGACCGGCGATGAGATCGTGGGCGTGGGAGCGATCGACGATCCGATTTTTACCGATCTGCAGCGGGCCGTGACGCTGGGCAACGCCAAGCAGGGTGTGGAGTTTCGCGTTCAGCGGCCCTCGGACGGGGCTCTCCGTACCCTCACCCTCTACCCGGACACCGATCTTGGGATTCCGTCGATCGGCGTGACGAGCCCCTACTCCACCACCCTTCCCACTTCTTTGCCGGAGGAGAATCGCGATGAGATGCCAGGCGCGCTGGCCAACGCGAATCCTCCGCTTGAGGCGGGCGACCAGATCGTGGCGGTCGACGGAACATCGGTAGGCTCCTTCGCGGAGATCGTGGCAGCCCTCTCTGCGGTGCCGTCGGCCGAGTCCGTGCTGACCGTGAAGCGGGTCACCGTTGCAGCCGAGGGTGCACCGGGTGAAACCACGCTTGAGGTTCGGGTGCCGCCGTTGCCACGCCGCGTGCTGGGGATGGCGATGACCCCAGGGGGCGTGCGAGCTGTGCAGAAAGATTCGCCGGCGGCCGCTGCGGGCGTCGAAGTGGGTGACGTGATCGTGGCGGTCAATGGAGAGCCGGCAGGCGATCCACTGAGCCTCGAGGATCGCTTGGTGCCGCTGCAGGGAACTGCTGTCACGCTCACCTTGCATCGCGGGGGGGATGCGGCAGCAGCGGCTGACGTGGTGGTCGAGCCGCGGCCGGTGACCTGGGTCGAGGAGGCGCGGTGGCCAAGTTCTCCGGTTGCTGTGTCGTCACTCGGAGTGGCGATCGACGTGGTTCCGGTCGTGGCCGAAGTTCAGGCTGACGGCCCTGCGTCGGCCGCGGGCATCCAGCCGGGTGACCGGGTGGTCCGAGCTGCTTTCACCTCGGCCGACGACGTTGCGGATGAGGGCATCGAGATCAGCGGCGAAAACCAGAACTGGCCCTACGTCGAGGCGCTGCTGCAGGTGGTGCGTGTTGACACGCTGCTGACGTTGAGCGTGGAGGGGGCCGATGGCGAGATTCGGGAGGTGACCCTCACGCCGGCAGATGCGTCTGACCGGTTTCTCGTGGAGCGTGGATTGTTGTTTGATCCGGTGTACCGAATCGTGAAGGCAGCGTCGTGGTCGGCGGCGTTGTCGCGAGGCAGTAGCCGAACGCTCGAAGAACTGCTGGGCGTCTACCGCTTTTTGCAGAAGGTGACGCAGAGCGAGATCAGCCCGCGGCTGCTCGGGGGCCCGATTGCAATCGCCCAACAGGCTGGCAAGTCGGCCGAAGAAGGCTTCGGTCGGTTTCTGCTGTTTCTCACGATGCTCAGCGCCAATCTGGCCGTCGTGAACTTCTTGCCTATCCCCGTTCTCGATGGGGGGCATATGGTGTTTTTAGCGTACGAACTGATCACAGGTCGTCCGCCGAGCGAGCGAGTGGTGATCGCCCTGAGTTACGTGGGGCTGTTTCTGCTCCTCGGTCTGATCACCTTCGTGTTTGGGCTCGATCTGGGTTTCATCCCCAGGCGTTGAACCTCGTGAGCGACATCCCCATGCCACACCCTCTCCTCGAAGCGGTGCATGGAGCGGGCGTTGTGGAGAGCGGCGTTCGAGCGCGCGGGGATGTGGTGGAGTTCCCGGCCGGTGTGAAGGCGGCGGTGTTTGATGTGGTGGGTACGCTGATCGAGCCTGCTCCGTCGGTGCCGGACGCCTACGAGATTGCTGCCCGTCGACATGGGCTCGACGTTTCGGCCGAGTTGTTATCTAGCCGTTTTACCGATGCCTGGAAGCGTCAGGAACTCATCGACGCCACCGCTGCGTGCCCGCATGCCACGAGTCGAGGGCGGGAGCGTGAACGGTGGCGATGCGTGGTTGGCGATGTCTTGGCTGGGCTGGCCGACGACGCCACCACCGAGCAGGTGTTTCTCGATCTCTGGCAGCATTTTGCGATGCCGACTGCCTGGCGACCGACGGAAGTTGGCCCCGCGGTCGTGGCCGCTGCGGTCGAGGCCGGACTGGAAGTGGCGCTCGCGAGCAACTTCGATGAGAGGTTGTTCGAGGTAGCTGCTGTGGTCGAGCCGCTGGTGAATGCCACGCATGTCTTTCCCTCTTCGGAACTTGGGTGGCGGAAGCCGGCTGCAGCTTTTTTTCGGGCTGTCGAACACAAGCTCGACCTGCAGCCTGCCGAACTCGTGATGTTTGGCGATAACCCAGAGTTGGATGTGGCGGCGGCGCGGCGAGCCGGCTGGCACAGTGTGCTGCTGCCCACAGAGTGAGCGGCCAGTACCATGAGGACGGCGATTGCTCGCGGGTTTCTCAGCCGCGTCAGGAGATGTTTTCATGCGCAGGACTTGGGCTCGTGGTGTGGTGGCGTGGCAGGCGGCGCTGATTGGCTTTCTCGTGGCTGGCATCGCCCACGCCGCCGGAACCGACATCGTGCGGCTCGCTGGCAACAGCGAGGTGCGTGGAAGTGTGGTGGCCCGTCAGCCCGACGGATCCTTGCTGGTCGTGGTCCGCCGTGCCTGGTTGGCGAGCGCGGAGCCGGGGCTGGCGCGGCAAACGCTCGCGGATGAGCCACGTGCATCGCGAGCTGCGTTGGAGATGGTCGAGAGTCGGGTCGACGACCTGCTCGCGGCCCCTCCTGGCACGTACGACGACAGCTCCGTCGCCTTTCTCAGGCGTGAGAAACAGCGGATCGCGGGTTTGCTGCAGCAGGAGCCCCTGCCCGAGATGCCCTTTGTGTGGCTGTGGTTGCCTGCGGAGCGTGTGCGGGGGTTTGAGCCTGCAGACCCTGCCTGGCGACAACTCGTGCAGTGGGGTTGGCATCAAGGCATCGATCAGGTCGAAACCCTGCCCCAGAGAAAACTCGTTGAGGCGCTCCAGGCACGTGGCGTCGATCTATCGCTCCCCGCGCCATCGCTGATCGATCGGCTTCCGCCGCTCGCTCAGGACGAGGATCAGTGGCGGGCCCGTGTGGCCCTGCTGCAGGATGCCTACGGGTCGTCCGTCACCTTCCAAGGCACGGGTGATTTCGTGATCCGCGCCGACCAAGAAGTGACGATTGAGGCGCTGCTGCCTGTGGTAACGGACATGCTCAAAGGGGATGTGGGTGGCCTGCTCGATCTCCTGGGTGGTGGAGGGAGGCCTCGGGAAGCGGCGGCCGACCGGTGGCTCGCCTCCGCTCGCAGCCAGGCCGGAAGTGAGGGACGCTTCCGGGCCACACGTGTGCAGACCAAGCCAGATCAGGGTGTGGTGGACGTGGAGAGTGTGTTTGAGGTGCGGCTCAACGATGGCCGCTGGGCCACCGTGTGGCGGGTCACGCATCGTGTCGACGCCACAGAGCCACGAGAGGGCCTGGAAGAGCGGATCGCTGCCGATCCCCGAGTGGGGCAGGCCCTCAATGCGATCAAGGCGTTTGGGGTGGTGGACGAGCAGGCGGTGCGGGAGGCGATCCGCTTCGGGGCCGCCACGATGGAAGCCCAGGAGGAGGTCGATCGGATGTTTGCCGCTTTCCGCAGCGATCACACCCTCAGGCTTGACGGCCTGCCGTTGGTGGTCATCCCACAGCCGCCTGCCCCTTGACGAGCCGGGCTACCTCAGCCCGGTGAGTGTGCCTGTCGCATCGGCAAACCGATCGATTTCGCATCCCGTTGCTTGCGCCACTGTCAGTAGCAGGTTAGCCATCGGCGGATGGCTCTCTGAGTCGAAGGCGAGGTGCTGACCGTGCGTGAGGCCGAGCCGCCTTCCTCCCGCCACCAGCAGCGGTAGATTCTTTGGCGAGTGCTCTCCACCCTTTCCGGAGTTCATGCCACTGCCGTAGAGCACGGCGGTGCGGTCGAGCATGCAGCCGTCTGCTTCGCCGGTGGCCGCGAGCAAGTCGAGAAAGCGAGCCAGCCGGGCGATGTGGAAGCGGTCGATCACTGCCAACTTCTCGAGCATGCCCGCATCCCCCCCATGATGCGAGAGTTCGTGGTGGTTCTCTCCACCACCACCAAAACCACCGGCCTCCCGCGACCACTCAAAGGTGATCACTCGCGTGGAGTCGGTGAGAAACGCCAGGTAACACAACTCCAGCATCACATCGATCCACATCGGCCGGTCATGCGCATTGCCTGGTTGGCTGGCGAGTTGCAGGTCTGTCTCAGGCACCTCGGGCTTGGGCCGGTCGATCCAGGCCTGCAACCGCTCCACGCTCTCTTCAGTCGCCCGCACGCTTCCCAGGTATTCATCAAGTTTTTGCCGGTCTGCCGCACCGAGGGTTTTCTCTAGCCGCTTCGCTTCGCCCAGCACCGTGTCGAGGATTGATTGCCGCTGGGCATAACGTGCGAGCGTGGCTTCTCGATTCGCAGCGGAATCCTTGACAAACAGTCGCTCAAAAAGTCGGCGAGGTGAGTTCTCTGCAGGCAGTGGGGTGCCGGAGGCATCGAAGGAGAGCGTGTGACTGTGACCTGCGGCGCCT
>JBMTLP010000078.1:0-10148 GCA_049433245.1 Pirellulales bacterium | reverse complement strand
AAAGGAGCAGCCCGATCCGGGTCATCGAGATGCTCAGGGCTCGATACCTGCTTGCCGGGGTTCGCTCGGGCCGTCCCAATCAAAATCCCTTGGCTGGAGCGCGACCGCTTCATGAACTCCGGAGTGAGGTGCACCCAATCGCGTCCCTCCTCCAGCGGCTTCTCGGGGGAATAGTCGATGAGTGACGAATACCCGTGCTTCATGCCGAGCACTTCGCATCCGCTCTTGAGGAAGGAGATCGCCGCTGTCGAGATCACCGCATTGGCCCCCGGAGCCGGGCCACCTGCGAACAGGATCGCCACTCGGCGAAACTGGTGCGTGGCCTTCGAAGGGGACGTCAGGGTTTCGGTGATCATCTGATACTCGCTTTTTCGGAAGGGAAGGGTGGGGGGAAAGAGCCGGGAGGGACAGACGAAACGCGGGGCCTTCGACCGCTGACGACAGCCACCGAGTGAAGGACCTCAACCCAGGAGGTTGCGTTCCACAAACGTGGTGTCGATCTGGGAATCGTGGAAGGCGGAATGCGAGAGAATCTCAAGGTGGATGGGGACGGTTGTCTTAACCCCCTCCACGCGGAGTTCCTTGAGCGCACGCTGCATCGTTTCAATCGCCTCGCGACGGGTGGGCTGATGCACGATCAGCTTGCCGATCAAGGAATCATAGTGGGGCGGGACCACATAGCCGCTCGAAGCGTGCGAGTCGAAGCGAACGCCAAAGCCACCCGGGACGATCATCTTCTCGATGCGGCCTGGGCAGGGACGGAACCCATGAGCTGGATCCTCAGCGTTGATGCGACACTCGATGGCATGCCCTCGCTGCACCACCTCGTCCTGAGAAAATGCGAGTGGCTCGCCAGCAGCGACACGAATCTGCGCCTTGATGAGGTCGATGCCTGTGACCATTTCGGTCACAGGATGCTCCACCTGGATACGCGAGTTGAGTTCGATGAAGTAGTAGTTGCCCTCTTGATCGACAATAAACTCCACAGTGCCTGTGGAGTAGTAGCCGGCCGTCTTGGCCAGTCGCACCGCCGCCTCACACATCGCTTCCCGCGTTGCCTGGGCCAGCCGGGGAGAAGGGCTTTCCTCAATCAGTTTCTGATGACGCCGCTGCGTTGAGCAGTCGCGCTCCCAGAGATGCACCACATTCCCGTGCATGTCGCCAATGATCTGCACTTCCACGTGGCGAGGCCGCTCCACGTATCGCTCCAGGTAGATGCCTGGATTGCCGAAGGCGGCCTGGGCCTCCGCCGCCGCTTGCTGGAAGGCGGACTGCAGCGTGAGGTCGTTCGAGGCCACTCGCATGCCGCGACCACCGCCTCCGGCGGTCGCCTTCAAAAGCACTGGGTAGCCTATTCTGCGAGCAGTCTCGAGAGCCTCCTGCTCGCTCGCAACCAACCCATCGCTTCCCGGCACACACGGCACATTGGCCTTCATCGCCAACGCCCGGGCGGAGTTCTTGTCGCCGAGTTGCGCCATCGCCTCGGGTGTTGGGCCGATAAACCCGATGTCGCAGGAACGACACACCTCGGCAAAGTGCGAGTTCTCCGAAAGGAACCCGTAGCCTGGGTGAATTGCCTGGACGTTGCCAATCTCCGCCGCACTGATCACGCGGTCGATGCGCAGATAACTGTCGGCAGCCCTCGCCGGCCCCACGCAGATCGCTTCGTCCGCGAGTTCGAGATAACTTGCATCTCGATCCGCCTCGGAACAGATCGCTACCGTTTCAATTCCGAGTTCTCGGCATGCGCGGATCACACGCAGCGCGATCTCACCTCGGTTGGCCACCAGAATGCGTTTAAACATGTCCGCCGGAATTGACTCCGCCAGAAGGGAACATGGATGCGGGCTCGAGTTCCGGGACCACTAGGCGCCGGGATCGACTTTGACGAGTGGTTGGCCAAACTCAATCGGAGCACCGTTCTCCACGAGCACAGCCACCACCTGGCCGGAAACGCCTGACGGAATCTCGTTGAAGACCTTCATGGCTTCGATGATGCAGACAGTCGATTCCGGACCGATACGATCTCCAACCTTCACAAAGGGAGCCGCCTCCGGACTGCTCGCCCGATAGAACGTGCCCACCATCGGGCTGGTGATCACGACATGCTTGCTGTCGTCCGCCTTCACCTCGGCAGGGGGTGCAGCGACAGGTTCGGCCACTCGCGCGACCGGCGCAGCCAGCACTCGCGGCTCTTCATCGGAGCCTCGACGGATGCGGACACGCTGGTCCGCCTGCTTTAAGTCGATCTCGGTGAGATCGTGCTTTTTCATCAGTTCGATGAAGCGACGAATCTGCTTCACATCGAACACGTCTCCCGAACTTTCTACGGCCATGGATTCTCGTGTGGTGATAGACACCCGACGGGTCAACGGACGCCGCCTTACCAACAGGCGGGTCAAAATCCGCGAGGCAGAGAGACAACTGCCGCCCGGATTTCCTCGCTAAGGTACGCCAGCACGGCTCACGGGTACAATCTCGGCTGTCATGGCCGAACAAAACCACCTTTTTTCGCCAGCCCCCCGATTTTCGGCAGTCGCCCTACCGGACCTCGCCCGTCTGCGGCGTCGCGCCGACATCGACAAGTTTGGCTGCGGCCGAGTCGTCGTGGTTGGGGGGGCCACCGGCATGGCGGGGGCGCCAGCCCTCTCCGCCCTCGCTGCACTCCGCAGCGGTGCCGGGCTTGTTGAGCTGCATGTTCCCAACACCGTGCTGACCACCGCTGCCTCCTTCAGCCCCTGCGTGATGACCCACGGACACCCAGCAACCGTCGAGGGCACATTTTCTGCAACGGCGATCGACGCGTTGCTACAGCGGGCCGCGCGGGCGAGCGTGGTGGCCTGCGGCCCCGGCCTGGGACGAAATGCCGACACCATCCAGCTCGTTCGGCAGCTCTGGCGAGCCTGCCCAGTGGCAACGGTCTTCGATGCCGACTCGCTGTGGGCCCTCAGCCAGCTCGATCGCCGGGACCTTGCCGACCATGCCGCCGCGCGGGTGCTCACGCCACACGGCGGTGAGCTCTGCCGTTTCCTCCGATCCCATCCAGCCGGCTCGGTGAGTGACAACGAGCGCCCTCCCCGGGCAGCCCTGGAAGCGGAAGCGACCTCGCTGGCCAACGACCTCGCGACCATTGTCGTGCTGAAGGGGCCTCAGTCGCTGGTCACCGATGGCACGCATCACTGGCACAACACCTCAGGCAACGCGGGCATGGCGACCGCCGGAAGTGGCGATGTGCTCACGGGAGTGATCGCCGCTTTGAGCGGTGGTGGGCTCTCGGTGTACTCCGCCGCGCAGGTGGGCGTGTGGGCACACGGGTATGCAGGAGACGTGGCGGCCAGCCGACTGAGCCAAACCTCGCTCATCGCCACGGACCTGATCGATCACCTTCCTCACGCTTTCCTTCGTCTTGAGCAGTTCATCGCCGACGACGATTCGCCAGCATCGCCATCCGACTGACATCGATCACCGCATCATCGCCTGCCACCCACACTCGTGTGGTGGCCGTCATCGGCACCACGCTCGACCCGGTAAACGAACCGAAGGCTGGAAGCACCCAAATGCCTGGTTCTTCGACAAAGCACCGTTGCGACAAGCGGTCACCACTGGGCGAGCGGATCGCGATCCGAGGATGAAGATGTCCGCACACGCTCACCCGCTCGCTCACCCGATTCTGCGGTGGCTCGTGCATAAACACCCATGGCGGCTCCTCAAGCCGATCGACCAGCTGATCGATCCCCAGCGAGGCAGGCAGGCGGACCCGGCGATCGTGGTTGCCTTCCACCAACACCAGGCGTGTTCCGGCAATCCGCTGCCGAAAATCGGCAAACTCCTGGAAGACCGCGGGAGTACACCCCGTCGCTGCATGGAACAGGTCGCCAAGAATCAGCAGCCGTGTTGCGGCGGTTGACTGCACGAGTTTTTCCAGCCGCCCGAGATCACCGGAGGCCGATCCTTCCGGCACCGGCAGGCCGGCATGCCGGAACGACGCCGCTTTTCCGAGATGGAGATCAGCCACCAACAGCGTGCCATCGCGTGGCAGCCAGGCCGCTCGCCCCGGAAGCAACTCTATCGGCGGCGGCTCGGCGATGCCTCGCGGTTCAACGAGCATCTCGCAGTCTCCTCAAGTTCCTTCGCCATCTCGGTGATTCTCTCGAGCCAGCCCTGCGTCGAGAGCCGCGACTGAATCTGCTCCGCCCACAACGGAAATGCCAGCGGAGAGAGACGACTCGGCTCAACCACCGTGATCTCAGCATGCGCCACCCGCTCAAGGGCTCCCCGCAGCCGACTGTATTCAAACTGCGTTTCAAGCACTTCGCGACGGGCCTGCTCCAGCAACATATTGCCAGGGTCATGCTCTTCGAGCACATCAAAGAGAAGCCCCGCGGATGCTTGCAGATTTCGATCGCCTTTGCGACCGGGCGTCTGCCCGGCGATCAGACCAGCCACGCGGGCGATCTCACGAAACTGCCGGCGGGCCATCTCAGTGCCGTTGAGACACGCGAGCAGATCTTCCAACAGCAGGTCAGGCGACAGCATTCGCCGCCAGAACGACTCGGCACGGGCGGCGGGCGTGGAGGCGAACCGCTGCCGTCCGAGAATCTGAAAGCCCCAATCGTTCACCGTCCATACCAGGGTCGCAGGCGTGTGCTGAGCGATCCGCCACGCCACCAGTGCGGCCAAACCTTCATGCACGAGCCGCCCAGCGAAGGGGTAGAGGAACGCATGATGGCCGTCGCGACTGGCTACAAGTTCAATCAGCAGCGTGTCTTGCTGGGGCCGAGAACTCCACGCCGCCTGAGTGGCAAGCAGAGGTTCCACGGCACGGAGTTCCTCCGTGAGTTGCCCCTTCCTCGGCCCGCCGGCGACAAGGCTCTGGACCTCCGCCGCGAGCAGTGTGGAGAGCGGCATGCGACCACCGTTCCATCGCGGAACCGCCACTCCCGCAGCCGATGGCTTGGCTCGACGCACCCAGGCCGTGAGCCCGTCAAAGCGAAACAGGCGCAGGGTGCGCCCCGCAAACAGGAAACGATCCCCCTCATTCAGCCGCGAAATGAACGACTCCTCAACCGTGCCAAGCCGCCCCCCGCGAAGCCACTTCACTTCGACCGCGGCATCACTCGTGATCGTGCCGATCGCCATCCGGTGCCGCCTGGCGATCGCGGGCCCCGCGACGTACCACCGCCCGAAACGCTCACGGATCCGCGCGAAGTCGGGGTAGGCCACGAGTGCTGGGCCACCCCGGGCCGCAAAGTCCATGGCCCACTGCCAACTGCTTCGATCGAGGTCGGCGAAGGCAGCGGTGCCGCGGACCTCGTTGAAGAGTTCTTCTTCGCGAAAGCCCCCGCTGCACGCCACGGTCACGATGTGTTGCGCGAGGACGTCGAGGGCCGCCGTCAGCGGTCGCCGAGGCTCACTCGCCCCAGCGCTCGCGGCTTGTCGCGCCGCCGCACACTCCACGAGTTCGAGCGCGTGGGTTGGAACACAGATGAGTTTGCCAACGGCACCAGGGCGATGCCCACTCCGGCCGGCACGCTGCAAGAGCCTGGCAATTCCCTTGGGGCTTCCGATCTGCAGCACCTGCTCCACGGGACCAAAATCCACGCCGAGGTCGAGGCTCCCCGTGGCCACCACCGCCTTGAGCTTGCCGCGCCGCAGCCCATCTTCTGCGGCGGCACGGAGCTCTCGATCGATCGACCCGTGATGCAGCGCCACTTTCCACTCGGGCCGTGCCCGCTGAATCGATTCAAACCACCGCTCCGCCTGGGACCGTGTGTTGGTGAAAACGAGTGACGTGGACGCCTTCTCAAGCGAGGTCAGCACCTGCGGCAGCAGCCGCATCCCCATGTGCCCGGCCCAGGGGAAGCGTTCCATCGGATCGGGGATGAGTGTCTCAATCTCCAGTCGCCTTGGCACCTCCGCCCGCACCACGTGCGGCCGACCAGCGGAACCGACGAGCGCCTTAGCTGCCTCGTCGATGTTGCCGAGGGTCGCTGAGATGCCCCAAGTGAGCAGACCGGGAGCAAGGCTGCGGAGCCGTGCCAGTGCGAGTTCTGCTTGCACGCCCCGCTTCGTGGAGAGCAGTTCGTGCCATTCATCCACGACCACCAGTCGAAGACCGGAGAACGCTTCCGCTGCATCCTCGAAGGAGAGCAGCAACGAGAGCGATTCCGGCGTGGTGATCATCGCGGTGGGAGGGCAGGTGCGGAGCGCACGGCGGACCGCTGTCGAGGTATCACCGGTCCGTGTCGCGACCGTCCAGTCAGGGGCGAGGCTCGCCAGCGGTTCGGCGAGCGCGGACGCTGTGTCTGCGGCGAGCGCCCGCAACGGCGTCAGCCACACCACCCGCAACGGCCCCGCACCCCAGCCCGTTGCAATCGCCCCGAGCCAGACCGCGAGCGTTTTTCCCGTACCCGTGGGTGCATGGAGCAACCCACTCTCCCCTTCGCCAATCGCCCGCCATGCTTCGCGTTGGAAGGGGAATGGCTGCCACCCCCGCTGCCGGCACCAGGAGACTGCGGCTTCGATCCGCTCGGCGTGCGAACCAGCCTGGATGTCTGCCGGAGGTGCTGCCGGTGCCCTCCGCTTCACGACGCATCCCCCTCACACGCGGGCGACACGAGCGCTCGCAGGTCTTCCAACCGACCAGCTTCGGCTGGTGCCTTCTCTCGCCGCCAGCGGGCGATCCTGGGAAACCGCATCGCCACTCCAGACTTGTGGCGACGAGACAACGCGATCGCATCAAACGCGAGTTGAAAAACGAGCGTGGGTTCCACTACCCGCACCGGCCCATGCCGCTCCAGCGTCGTCTGCCGAATGATGCGATCCACCTCGGCGATCTCCGCATCGGTGAGACCTGAGTAGGCCTTGGCCGCAGGCACGAGGGTGTCGCCGTCCCACACCCCCAGGGTGTAGTCAGTGTAGAGCGACGCTCTCCGACCATGCCCCGCCTGCGCATAGAGCAACACCGCATCAATTTCCAGCGGTTCCACCTTCCACTTCCACCAATCACCGCGAGGCCGGCCGACCCGATACGGGCTCTCCAGCCGTTTGAGCATCAGGCCTTCCACGCCTTGGCTTCGCGATGTCTCCCGAGCCGCGGCGAGGTCGTGCCACCGCTGTGCGGGAATACGTGGCGAGACGAACAGCCGCGGCTGGTTGATTGAGGACTCCTCAGCAGCATCGCTCGCCGGGGGACGGCCACAACAAAACGAAGGCAGACAGAGCGCGTCGAGGCGGCTGCGTCGCTCACGCAAAGATGCTTCCCGAAGGTCCACACCCCCCAACTCCAGGAGATCGTACGCCACAAACACGCAGGGAATTTCCCGCACAACCTTGGGCGTCACCTGTCGCCGACTCGCCCGCCGCGAGAGCGTCTGAAATCCGAGCAGGGCACCACCGCCATAGGCCAGCACTTCACCATCAAGCACCGTACCATCAGGCAGGCTCTCCGCGGCGTCGACAAGCTCCGGAAAGGCGTCGGTTGCCAACTCTTCACCGCGCGTCCACAGCGCGCGGACCGAACCTCGCCGAATCAACTGGGCCCGCATCCCATCCCACTTCCACTCGGCACACCAGTCGTCGACATGCCCGAGATCATCCACCACACCCTCAAGCGGCGAGGCGAGAAAGAAGGGATAGGGCCGTGTCGGATCATCCGCTGCGTCACCGGGTGCGAGGAGTGCCTGATAGACCTGAGGCGTGGTGACGGACAGCCCCATCAGTCGGTGTGCCATCGTGGCAGCATCGACACCGGCGATCTCGGCCAACGCGCGCGCCACGAGGGTGCGTGCCACGCCTACCCGAAACCCACCAGTGATCAGTTTGTGCCAAACAACCATCTCCTCCCGTCGAAGCCTCCGCCACGCGCCGCGAATGATCGACTTCTTTTCCTCGACCGACGCCGAGGCGAGCGGCTCGATGGTGGTGGCCATCATCTCTGCCAAGCCCAGCGGCGCATGCGTGGCCTCACCGACAGGCAGCACGAGTGCGAGGGTTTCAGCGAGGTCGCCAACCGCCGCGTACGATTCCTCCACGAGCCAATCAGGGAGCCCAGCCTCCTCGGCAGCCCACTCCCGCAGGAGCGTGGTGGTCACGCCCCGGCGCTGCCGGCGTCCGGACAGGACGGCGAGCGCGACCGCAGCATCCTCTGCGGGCGCCTCGCGGAAGAAGGCCACCAAGGCCTGCACTTTCTCCGCAGTGCGACTCGTGGAGTCGAGATCATGAAACAACTGCGTGAAGCGTCTCATGGCAACTCCGTCGAACCCTCTGGCTCCACCGTCGCCTCCGCCCCTGGTTCTTCGCCAAGCGCGTCGGCCTGGGTGTCGGCTGGATCGTCGCTTCCTTCTTCCCCGCTAAACCGTGTCTCCAGAACTGACGCCTCGATGCCGCGTTCGCAGAGAAACCTGGCAAACACTGCACTGCTGCCATGCGTCACATACACCCGTCTCGCCCGCGACGCCTCATCCGCCTGCACGAGCCCGGGGAAGTCGGCATGATCCGAGACGACGAAGCCGCGATCAAAGCCGCGTCTTCGCCGAACACCCCGGATCATCATCCAGCCACTCGCCATCGCAACACTTGTTTCCCCAAACGTTTTAAGCCACCTGCTTCCCGCTGCCGAAGGCGGAGCGATCACCATCGCGCGACCTCCTCCCGCTCGCCGAGTCGCCGCCGCCAGCTGGTCGATCGGCGGCAGACGCACGCCGCAGTCACGATAGGCGCGGACCATTTTCATGACCGCACCATGCGCATAGATGGGACCGATCGACGGGTCGAGCATGGCCGCGAGCCGCTGGGCCTTGCCGAGGGCATACGCGAAGAGCACGCAGGTTCGGCCCTCCTCGCGATTGGCCCGCCACCAGGCGTTGATTGACGCTGCCGTTTCGGCAGCGTCACCCCAGCGATAGATCGGCAAACCAAAGGTCGACTCGGTGACCAAGACGTCGGCTTCGACCGTCTCAAACGGATCACAGGTGGGATCCGCCTCCAGTTTGTAGTCACCCGTCACCACCCAGCGCACACCACGATGCGTGATGCAGACTTGCGCCGAGCCGAGGATATGTCCCGAAGGAGCGAGCTGGAGGTCCACTTCGCCCACACGCTGCCGTTCCCCGCGTCGCAG
Organism: Pirellulales bacterium; assembly: GCA_049433245.1. GTDB lineage: Bacteria > Planctomycetota > Planctomycetia > Pirellulales > UBA1268 > M30B53. Next base: position 1,027 of record JBMTLP010000078.1, on the reverse strand, counting down.
GGTGTCGATTTTTGCGGAGGCCCCAACCCGCTCACGCAAGACCCGCTTGCCTGTCGACAGACAGAGGTAGTGACCACACCCACTTCGGGCGTGATCCGCATGGGCATGCGTGATCACCGCCCTGGGCACCGCCCTCCAGGGATCGATGTGGAAGCCGCCAGCCGGGCAGTAGAGCCCTGCCGGCGACATCTCCAAGGTGCCGGGCATCTCCAGGGCCTGTGATCGCAGCGGTCCGGTCGGCATCGGGCAAGCAGCCTCCGAAGAACGGGGCGGCGGTCCGAACGTGCGGACTCAGCGGTACGCAGCACTTCCTACCGCTGGGAAGCGGTAGCCGCCGAACCCCGTTGGAGCGTAGCTGGGAAAGTTACCCGGGACGAGCCCCTGAGGCACACCGTACATCTTCCAGGTCGGCGTTCCGGGCTTGGTCGGGGGCACGAAATACTTCGGCCGATCGTCGACGCCCGTTTTATACGGCGATTCACCTGGCTGATAAGGGGCCTGCTTTTTAGGTGTGCCGCCGGCTACGCCGCGGGTGGTGTAACCCCGCTTCCACCATTCACCGGCGTCTGCGGAGGCCCCCAGCGAGAAGCACACCGCCGCTGTCACGGCCACCAACAACATCTTCGAAGCGACTCGGTGGCTTACACGCATGCACATCTGTCAAAACTCCCGCTCCACACGATCCCACAGGGCGTTCGATACCCCGGACGCTCGTGTCGTATCGTCGTCCGCCGGGTGGAGGCGTGCGAAAGCCTCCGAACATTCCGTTTAGGAAGACTGGCCAGCCAACGCGCCCTGCCAGGTGATCTCGACAGGCATGTCAAACGCCTGCTCAAAGAGCTCTCGTCGTCGCTCGGCCCCCCAGATGTCAACCTGAGGCTCCTCTGCGGAAGTGGCCACAAGCGTTACCCGCGTCTCGTCCACCCGAGCCTGCACGTCTCGCACCTGCTGCGTTCGGCTTCGATCCAGCCCCCCCGCCAACCTCAGGATGGCAGCCAGCTGCCTCACCCGCTTCTGCTCAAACGAC
>JBMTLP010000077.1:0-10206 GCA_049433245.1 Pirellulales bacterium | reverse complement strand
GCCCAAGATGGCCCTCCTCTATCTGGCGGCCGACACGGCCATGAGAGCTGCCGAGGCCCGCGTGGCTGAGGCCGAGGCCCAGCTTGCCGCATGCATCGATGCATCCCGTCGGCCCATAATCGCTGCGTTGAGTTCCGGAACTGCCCCTCCCGCTGAATTGCGAGCACGGTTGGCGAGCGGGCTTGGCGATGAGCTCGTGCACTACACCTTTGACGAACGGCGCGCCGACGGAAAGTTCCGGTCGCTCACTGATCCCCTGCCCCCCGACCCTGCTGCCTCCACCGACGCGTCTCCCGTCGCAGAGCCCCAAACCAGCGGTGAACAGCCGGCTCCACCGCCGGACCGTGCTGCCACTTCCCCTGGTGAAAACGCACTCGTTGACGGCTTCAGCGGCTTGGGCGTGCAGCTGACGGGCGATCATCCGATCAGCACGCCTGTCGGCAATTTTCGCCGTAGCCATCCGTTTAGCGTGTCGCTCCGCGTGAAGCCCGCCGAGGCCTACGAGCGAGCTGTCGTCTTTCACCGTTCGCAGGCGTGGACCGACGCAGCGAGTCGAGGCTATGAACTGCTCGTGGATCGCGGGCATCTGCAGTGGTCCCTCATTCACTTTTGGCCTGGTGATGCCGTCAGCGTGCGTGCCACAGAGCCACTGTCAGTTAACACCTGGACGCACGTCTGTGTGACGAGCGATGGCTCGGGGAAGGCCTCCGGGCTCCGCGTGTTTTTGGACGGGCGTCCGGTAGCCACGGATACGATTCGCGATCACCTCTCGCGGGAAGTCACCGGTGGCGGCGGTGACACGATTCGCATCGGCGAGCGGATGCGCGACCATGGTTTCAAGGGGGGCCTCGTTGATGACTTCCGCGTGTTTGACCGGCAGTTGACGCCCTTGGAGGTGCAAGAGACGTGCACCAGCGGCACGATCGAGACGCTTTCCGCCGAAGTTCGCGATGGCCGTGCGAACGCAGCCACGGTCGAGGCCCTGACCGACTTCGTGGTGGCCACGACAGACGCTTCCGTGCTCGCGGCGACGCAGGCCCTCGAAGAAGCCCGTCGCGCTCGCGACGACCTCGCGGAATCCCCGCCTGAAGTGATGGTGATGCACGACATGGCCCGCCCGAAAGTGGCGTATATCTTGGAGCGTGGCGATTACGACAAGCGGCGAGAGCCCGTCTCGCCAGACACCCCAGCGGTGCTGCCTCCCTTTCCGGCTGATCAGCCCCGCAACCGATTGGGCCTGGCTCGCTGGCTGACTGATCCGGGGCATCCCCTGCTTGCCCGTGTGACGGTCAACCGCATCTGGCAAAGCCTGTTCGGGATTGGGTTGGTGCCCTCTTCGGAAGACCTCGGGAGCCAGGCGAAGGCTGCTGAGTATCCACAGCTGCTCGATGAACTTGCCTGGAGATTCTCCCACGCCACGGCGGAGGGTGGGCTGGACTGGGATCTCAAGTTGCTCGTCAAAGGGATCATGCTTTCCCAGACGTATCGCCAACAGAGCGTCCGCGATGCCGACACGATGACCAACGACCCGAAGAACATGTGGCTTGCCCGCGGGCCACGTCACCGTCTGCCGGCGGAGATGATTCGGGACAACGCGTTGGCCGCTGCGGGTTTGCTTGTAGAAAAGACCGGTGGGCCTCCCGTGAAGACGTATGACCTGCCCGATTCCTTCAAGCCAACGGCGGCCGGCACTGGCGAGGATCTCTACCGCCGCAGCCTCTACACGTTTTGGCGTCGGACGGGTCCCGCTCCCATGCTCGAGGCGTTTGATGTGCCTAATCGCGTGGTCTGTGTAGCCAAACGCGACACAACCAATACGCCTCTGCACGCCTTCGTGCTCCTGAATGGCACCCAGTTTGTTGAGGCTGGGCGGGTGCTCGCTCAAACGATGCTGGCTGAGCATGGCGGCAACCTGGAGCCGGCCCTCGCCGAGAGCTTTGAGCGGCTGACCAGCCGCGTTCCCGATGCCGAGGAAATGGCGATTCTGGCCTCTATGCACGCGGCCCAGCATGCCTGGTACACAGCTCACCCCGAAACCGCCGAACAGCTGCTCAGCGTGGGCGAGGCTGCCAAACGCGATGGCCTGTCCGCTGTTGATGTGGCCGCCCTGGCAAGTGTCGTCAATGCGCTGATGAACTACGACGGCTGTGTGGTGAAGCGATAATGAGGAAAGAGAGCCTGATCATGAACTCAAACATTCGCCCCCCTGCCGCTGGCTCGCTTGGGACCACGCCAGCCGACGCACAGCGCCTCTCGCGGCGGCGTGTGCTTGGCAACCTGGGATTGAGCGCAGGCGGCTTCGGCCTCGGCGGGATCGCACTGGCTGAGTTGCTGAACCGGGAAGCCCGTGCTGAATCCGGCATGCTTAGCGAACCACACCTACCCGTCCGCGCGAAGCGAGTGATCTACCTCTTCCAGTCAGGTGGACCGTCGCAGCTTGATCTTTTTGACGACAAACCACTCCTTCGAGAGATGGATGGGCAACAGCTTCCGGATAGCGTGCGTGGAGGCCAACGTCTTACCGGCATGTCGGGCAACCAGAGTTCGATCCCGCTTGTCGGTTCTCCCTTTTCTTTTGCTCAGCATGGGGATGGGGGCGCCACGCTCTGCGACCAGTTGCCTCACACGGCGCGGGTCGCAGACAAGATCTGCTTCATCCGCTCGATGCACACCGAAAGCATCAACCATGGGCCCGGTGTGACCTTCATGCAGAGCGGCTCACAGATCCCTGGGCGACCGAGCATCGGTGCCTGGCTCGACTATGGTCTGGGCTCGCTGTCTGATGACCTGCCATCTTTCGTTGTGCTCATCACCAAGGACAAAGGCGGACAGCCCTTGATGAGCCACCTCTGGGGCGCTGGATTTCTGCCTCCCAAGCATCAGGGCGTGCGTTTTCGTTCTGGTGCTGAGCCAGTGCTCTCGATCAACAATCCACCGGGCGTGTCGAGGGAGAGCCGCCGAGCGGTGCTCGACGGGCTCAAACAGCTCCACGAGCACGAGCTTTCGAAACTGCCCGACGCCGAGATCACAGCACGCATCGCCAACTACGAGATGGCGTATCGCATGCAAGCGAGCGTGCCTGAGGCGACCGACTTTTCCGACGAGCCTCAGTCCGTGCTCGACGCCTACGGCCCCAACGTAAAGAACGCAGGGAGTTTCGCGGCCAACTGCCTGCTCGCGCGTCGCCTGGCTGAACGCGGTGTGCGGTTTATCCAGCTGTACCATCCCGGCTGGGACCATCATGGCGGCATCAAAGGGGGCATTCCCGGGCAGTGCCGAGAGACCGATCAGCCCTCGGCTGCGTTGCTCGAGGATCTCGCAGCCCGCGGCATGCTCGACGACACGCTCGTTGTGTGGGGGGGAGAGTTTGGCAGAACGAACTATGGCCAAGGGCACTACACTCCGGGCGCCGACTTTGGCCGCGACCACCACCCCCGATGCTTCACGATGTGGCTCGCCGGCGGGGGGATCAAGCCGGGCACCAGCTGGGGCGAAACCTGCGAGTTTGGCTACAACATCGTGAAAGACGGCGTGCATGTGCACGATCTCCACGCGACGATGCTCCATCTGCTGGGGATCGACCATGAGCGGCTGACGTACAAGTTTCAAGGCCGCCGGTACCGGCTCACCGATGTCCATGGTCGCGTGATTGACGGCATCATCGCTTAACTGAACTCCGAGGGCTGCCGCATGCGCGACGTGGATGACGACGACGCTGACGATCTTGATGAGCCCTGGGATGAAGCCGATGCATGGGATGAAGACGAGCCCACGGTACCGTGCCCGTATTGCGGCGATGAGATGCTCGAAGATGCTCCGCAGTGCTTTCGTTGCGGCAACTACATCTCGGTGGAGGATCGTCCGCGGGTGAAAAAGCCGCTGTGGGTGGTGATGACCGCGATCCTCTGCCTCCTCATGGCTGCCGGCTGGTTGCTCGCCCGTTGAAGTTGCCCATCTTGTGTGGCCGTTGATGTGACGTGAGGCCCACCGCTCCGATACCGCGAACGGCGGCTAGGGCCTTCGGCAACCCAAGCACCCGCTTCACAGCGGCCCTACGTCGTCGCATCGATGGTGTGATTGCGGTGACAGCGGCGTGCACCGCTCATACAATCGCGGTCGGTTCAATGGGGTTTGCGCATCACAGCGGGGAGTAGGCGATGGCGGCGAAGATGGTTTCACGAAGGCAGCTGCTCTGCGACACCGCACCCACAGCAGCCCTGCTGGTAGCGGCCGGCCCAGTGGCGGCAACGCGGCGAGCCAGTGCTGCCGTGGCGGGGGATGGCCCCGGGATTGGGGTGATTGGCTGTCGGTATCAGGGCTCGGTGATCGCCGCCTTGTCGAAGGCTCATGGACGGTTGCTCGCGATGGCTGATGTCGATGCGTCTGTGAGAGATCTTTCCGCCATCGACGCTTCGGTGCAGCAGCAGACGGGCCTTTCGCCCGCAGACATCTACGATGGCGTCGACCGCCACGACGACCACCGCCGCGTGCTCGACGACCCGCGAATCGACGTAATCCTTATCGGCGCACCCGATCATTGGCATGCAGGCATGCTGATCGACGCGATTCGGGCGGGCAAAGATGTCTACGTGGAGAAGCCGCTTACCCTCACGATCGACGAAGGGAAGCAGATTCGCAAAGCGATCCACGCAACAGGGCGCGTCGTGCAGGTTGGGAGTTGGCAGCGCAGCGACCACCGCTTCCGCACGGCAGCAGAGATGGTGCGACAAGGACGGATCGGGACACTGCAGCGGATCGAGGTAGCGCTTGGGAGCAACGAGATCGGTGGCCCATTCCCCACGGCGGCCGTCCCCATCGGGCTCAACTGGGAACGCTGGCTTGGGCAGGCTCCGCTCGTTCCCTACACCCCGGAGCGATGCCACTACACGTTCCGCTGGTGGCTCGACTACGCCGGCGGCAAGATGACCGACCACGGTGCTCACCATCTCGACATCGCCCAGTGGGCGATTGGTGCCGACCCGACCGAGGTTGTGCCCGATGCGGAGATGCCCACCGTGGCAAACGGCTACACCGTGCCCACCCGGTTTCGCGTGACGTTTCGCTATCCGCGAGGTGTCGAGATGCTCGTGACCGATACCGGGCGAAACGGCATCCTGTTTGAGGGAACACTCGGACGGATTTTCGTCAATCGTGGCTCCCTCACGGGCGCTCCGGTTGACGACCTCAGTCAGATGCCACTGAGTCGAGAGGCGTTTACACTCTACGACTTTGACAACCTGGCGCGGCCAGAGCGGGCGGGCAAGATCGAGGCGATCATCAACCACATGGGCAACTTCTTTGACTGCGTGGCCCAGCGTCGCGTGCCGATTTCTGATGCGGAAAGCCAGCACCGCTCCGCCACCACCTGCCACCTTGGCAACATCGCGTGTCGGCTTGGTCGTCCTCTAGCCTGGGATGCGGCGGCGGAACGGTTCAGCGGTGACGATGAAGCAAACGGTCTGCTCACGCGGCCGCAGCGGCCCGGATACGAGGTGCAAGCATGACTCACGTGCTCAGACGCCGCGATTGGCTGTCGGCGACCGCTCTCACCTCCGTGGCCATCGCACGAGCCAAGGCCGCCCCGTCCTCGGGGCGTTGGCAGGGAAACTACATCCTCTCCTCTGCCCTCTACGGAGATGCTCCGCTTGCGGCGATCCTGAGCGAGGTTGCGGCCAGCGGTTGCTCCTCGATTGATCTGTGGCCGCAGCCACACGGCAAGCAGCGAGAAGAAGTGGACGCGATGGGTGTGCTCGCAACGGCCGATCTTCTACGAGCGCACGGCGTGCGGCTCGGGGGCATCGCCTGTTACCGCCCTGGTGCTTTTCAGTTAGCGACGGAGTTTGAGGTGGCTCGGCAGTTAGGCGATCCCGAGACAGTGTTGATCACCATGGCCAAAGGGGATGGGAACGCCACAGGCGATGCGCTCGACTCAGCGATCCGCGAGTTCTTGCAGAAACTTCAGCCGGCGATCAAGGAAGCGGAAGCCGGGGGCGGTGTGATCGCCATCGAAAACCACTCCGGTTCCCTGCTCAAGTCGCCTGCGTCGATTCGCCGGTTCGCGGCTCTTGTAGAGAGCGACCGCGTGGGTCTTGCCCTTGCTCCCCACCACCTTCCGCAAGAGGGGGCTTTGCTCGCGGACCTTGCTGGTGAGGCTGGCGACGTCCTGAAGTTTGTCTACGCCCAGCAGCACGGCAAAGGCTCAACAGAGCCACTGCCCAAGGAAGAGGAACTGCTACAACTCCCGGGACGTGGCCCGCTCGACTTTGGCCCGCTGATGCGGCAACTCGCAGCGATGAAGTTTGCCGGACCGATCGAGATCTTTATGCACCCCGTGCCACGAGGTGTACCGATCCTGCCAACAGTCGCAGAAATCACCGAGGCCGTGCAGGCATCGAAAGCGTATCTCGAGAGCCTGCTCTGATTCTCTACGACTCGATCCCCTGCAGTGCGTTGAGTTCGCCTTCGGAGGCTTGCACTGCAGCCTCACGCTCACCAACGGAGGCAGTCCGCTGGTCAACGATGGCCACCGCCTTCTCCACCTCGGCCACGGCGGCTTGTAACTGCGTCTCAACGTCCGTGATGGTGGACATCGCCGTCGCCATTTCAGCCTCGCGGGTGGTCATTGCTTGCTGCCGCTCAGCGATGCCAGTTTCCCAGCCTCCCTTTTCAGCCACCATAGCCGCCAGGCTGTCCTGCTGGGCCTTCAGCTGTTCCTGCTTCGCTGCCATCACGGCGTTGATCGCCTCCCGGGCAGACTTCAGTTGGGCGTCGTCGGGGAGCACGGCGAGGGCCTGGTCGATGCTCTGGCCAGACTGTTCGAGCGCTGCCGAGGCCTGGAGAATCTTCTCAATGCCTCCTTCAGCCGTACTGATCTCACCGGTTCGAGCAGTGATCCGGGCGGCGAGATCTGAAATCTCCTGTTGGGCGGAGGCATTGGCGGCCTGCAGCGCTGCGACATGCCCCCGCAGTTCACTGAGTTGCGTTTCATGCCCCTGACGAGTCTGCTGGGCGGCCTGCTTTGCAGCCTCTGCTTCCGCGAGAGCCACTTGGGCCTGCTCAAGCGAAGCGTTCGAGCCTTGCAGGGCGGAGAGTTTCACCTCGTAGTTCGCTTGGAACGCAAACTGCTCGTACCACCGAGCCAGCTCTTCCGCGGCGCTCGCGGTCTCGTTCTTGGCGGAGGTGAGGGCCACGGCGAGTTGGGGTGCTTGTGCCCTCGCCTCATTGAGAGCAGTTTCAGACTGCTGCCGCTGCAACTCAGCCGTCGACATCGCCGACTTGGAAGCTTCACTCTGAGCAGCCAGTTCTCCAACGACTTTCTCGGCGGCGGTCACATCAGCCGCCTTCATTTCGGCCATCTTCTTCAGGTCGTCTCGCTTGGCTGCCGCCTCGCTGTGCGCGACCTTGGCTGCCGACAGCACCTGCTCCGACGCGGCCTTTGCTGCCTGATCCTCGCCTGCAGCCGCCACGGCTGCCTCGGCTTTTTCGAGTTCCGACATTGTGGTCACGACCGCTGATTCAGCCTGAGCAAACTGCGTGAGCACCTCAGCGTGAGCCTTGCGAGCGTTTTCCAACCCCGCGCCCATCTGCTGCTGCTGTACGGCGAGATTCGCGAGCATCATTTCCAGCCGCTGCCGCTCTTGGGCGGAGGCCTCAATGGCAGCGACGAGGTTAGCCACCGCAGCTGTGTTGTTGGCGACGGCTTGCTGAGCGGAGGTCAGGGACACGCGATGGCTCTCCATCGCCTGCTCGGCAGCAGCCACCCGATCGGCAAGAGGCAGCGGATTCTGTTGCAGTTGGCCGATCAAGGTGCCATCGGCAGCATTCCAAACGCGAATCTCGCCGGTCCAATCTCCAGCGATGACGCGACCGGCCTCGTCGCAAAACGAAGCAGCCAAGCCAACATCGGCGAAGGCCTCAAAGGCCCTCTCTTGCGCGCCTTCGGTGTTCCAGACCTTGGCGACCTTGTCGCGACCGATCGAAACAATCCGGCCGTCGCGTGTGAACTCGATCGCCGACACGCCACCGCCGTGCGCGCCCCAGTTCTTCAGCAGTCGGCCGTTTTCAAGTTCGTAGATGCGAATCTGACCGTCCTCCCATGCGGTGGCCAGCATGTTGGCGTCGGATCGCCAAGCCACGCCAGTGACCGCGGCGGGGTGCGCCTCGATGGTCATGTAGTCGCGACCGCTGAGGGCCTCCCAAACAAACACGCCACCGCTGCGGTCGGCTGTCGCCAACAGCACGCCATCGGGCGAGTAGGCCATCGCTGTCACCCAGTCGGTGTGCTTGGTGTGCTCGTAGCGGAGGTCGCCCGTTTCCGTCGAAAAGACTCTGACCACGCGTTTGGGGCCGCCGAGCGCAACCAGCCGCTGGTCGGGACTCATGTCGGCGCCGAGCACCACGTCGAGTTCGTCGCCAACGGTCTGCACCCGTCGGCCACTGCGGCCGTCCCAAATCACAACCTTCCCGCTCGCGGCGCCAATGCCACCGCCGGCGAGCACGAGTCCGCCCCCTCGGCTAAACCGCACCACATGTGGTCGGCCTTCAGGAAACGGAAGGACGCCCTTGATGGCGAGCGAGCTCGTGTCGTAGAGGAGAACCTGTCGCTGCCCGGCGACTGCCGCCAGCGGAGCCCATGGGCTCGTGGCAATCGATGCGCAGGCGTCGAGCGAGGATGTGTGGACGGTTGGCTCGAGCGGCAGGCGTGCTGGTGCGGGCACCACCGTAGGCCGCTCCATGGTCGAGCCGACCATCGCAACGTTGGCCTTCTTCTTCGGCACCATCGCCACGCTGCCCTCGTTTTCGAGCACACCGCCGTCGATCCACTTTCGCAGCACATCCTGCTCTTCTTGCGGAATCGGTGGCCCGTCGGGTGGCATCGTGGGCTCTGCCTCGTGCGTGACGAGTTGGAAAAGGTAGCTCCCAGAGGCGTCGCCGGGGGCGATGACGTCACCCGATCCGCCCCCCTGCATGATTCCCACGAAACTCGTCACATCGAGCCCTGCGGTCTTCGTGTCGGCGTCGTGGCAGGAACCGCACCGCTGCCGCAGGATCGGCAGCGCGTGATCTTGGAACGTGACCTTGGCTCCTTCTTCTGCCGCAGCGGCACGCTGTGGAAGCGAGGCGGCCAGCGCACCGGCTGCGACCGTCGCGACGGAAAGGTGAGACAGGAAGGAGGCAAAGCTCATGGCAACAGCCCGATCGCAAACAATCGGCCCCGTTGAAAAGGAATCGGTGGGATCAACTAGTGGTTAAACACAAACTCACGGGAGTTGAGGATCGCCCAGAAGGCGTCTTCCAGCGTTTGCTGCGCGTTGTCGCTCTCAGACACCACAGCGGTCAGTTGCGACTGTTCTTTCTCGGTTGGGTGCCGAGTAAGGGTTCGCATGTAAAGTTCATCGATGACCGTGTCGGGCGTCTGGCCTGACTCGAGCAGTTTTTTCACAACGGCTCCACTGCTGATCTTCTCATGCAGCGTGTCGCCGTTGAGGAGATGCAGGGCCTGCGAGAGATTCGGTTCCATCTTCACCTCACAGGAGCATGCCGTCTCGCGGGTAGCGCGACCGAACGTGGTGAGGAAGTAGGTGCTCGTGTTGCCGTCAGCGATCTGCACCGCTCGGGCCCCAAGAGGCAGTCCGCGGAACTTGTTTTTTGTGTCGGTTACCGAGGTCACCATGTCGAGCAGCACCTCCGAACGCACCCGCCGGAGAACCGCTCGCGAGAAGTTCCGTTCGTCTGTGACGTTGGTGTCGTTGGTCGCCGTTGAACGCTGATACGCATACGAGTTGCAGATATCGCGAACGAGCTTCTTGAAGTCGTACTGCGACTCGACAAAACCATTGGTCAGCGAGTCGAGCAACTCCTTGTTGACAGGCGGATTGCTCACTCGCACGTCGTCAACAGGCTCCACGATCCCCTTCCCGAAGAAGTGGGCCCACACGATGTTCACCAGATTGCGGCCGAAGTGCTCGTTGGCGGGAGAGGCAAGCCATGCCGCCACGACCTCTCGACGATCTTTGCCGGCCACATCCGGGGTATCACCGCCGAGGAACTTTGGCGTCACATCGCCACCCCCCACGGGGTGCCGCACACCACCAGAGCCAGAGTTGAAGACGATCGTCTCCCGAGGGTCTTCCCCTCCCTTTCGCCCAATCTGCGAGAAGAAGTTGGCGAAACCGTAGTAGTCGTTCATCGTCCAGCGGTCGAACG
>JBMTLP010000076.1:0-10225 GCA_049433245.1 Pirellulales bacterium | reverse complement strand
GGTTGATGATGCGGCGATAGAGGTCATTCAAGTCACTCGTCGCGAAGTTGCCACTGTCGAGCATGACCAGCGGGCGAAGGTCTGGCGGGATCACGGGGATCACGTCGAGCACCATCCACTCGGGCTTGTTCTCGCTGTCGCGGATCGACTCCACGATCTTCAGCCGGTTGACGAGGTCCTTTTTCTTCTGCTTGGAGCCGGTCGTGGCGAGCTCTTCGCGAAGTTCCTTCGAGAGCGTGACCAGATCGAGTGAGAGCAGCAACTTGCGGACAGCTTCCGCGCCCATGCCCGCCTCAAACGCGCCCTCGCCGTAGTCGGCCTTGGCCTGCCGATACTCTTCCTCGGTGAGCAGTTGCTGCACCTTCAGCGGCGTGTCGCCAGCATCGAGCACAACGTAATCCTGGAAGTAGATCACCTTTTCCAGGCTCGAGGTCTTCATGTCGAGCAGAGCGCCCAAGCGGCTGGGCATCGCCTTGAAGAACCAGATGTGCACGACCGGCGCAGCGAGCTCGATGTGGCCCATGCGCTTGCGGCGAACACGGCTGTGGGTGACCTTCACACCGCAACGGTCGCAGATCATGCCCTTGTACTTCATCCCGCGGTACTTCCCGCAGGCGCACTCCCAGTCCTTCTCCGGTCCGAAGATCCGCTCGCACATCAGGCCGTCCTTCTCAGGACGGTAGGTGCGGTAATTGATCGTCTCTGGCTTCTTCACCTCGCCGAACGACCAGCTGCGAATATCGTGCGGCCGAGCGAGACTAATCTTCACGGCCGAATAGTCGTTGACGCGATCGTAGGTGGCTTCACCGATGCTCACGAGGGACTCTCCTAGGGACGAAGGTGTTTTGGGGGTGGGGAAGGAAACGAAACGGGCGAGGCTGGAGGCCTACACCCGTCGCTTCTCCAGCTGCATGTTCAAGGCAAGGCCACGGATTTCGTTCGTCAGCACGTCGAAGCTGGCGGGAGTGCCAGCCTCGAGGGTGTTCTCACCCTTCACCATGCTTTCGTAAATCTTCGTGCGACCTTCCACATCGTCGCTCTTCACCGTCAGCAGTTCCTGCAGGATGTAGGCGGCGCCATAGGCCTCCAGGGCCCACACTTCCATTTCGCCAAACCGCTGGCCACCGAAGCGGGCCTTGCCCCCCAGTGGTTGCTGGGTGATCAGCGAGTAGGGGCCCGTCGAGCGAGCATGCACCTTGTCGTCGACGAGGTGATGCAGCTTGAGCATGTAGATGTAGCCCACGGTCGTTTCCTGCTCGAGCCGTTCACCGGTCCGGCCGTCGAAAAGTTGGGCCTTGCCGTGAGCCGGCAGGCCAGCTTCCGCCAGCACGTTGTTGATGTCGGCCTCGCTGGCACCGTCGAAGACTGGCGTGATGGCCTGGAAGCCCAGCACCTGTCCGGCCCAACCAAGATGGGTTTCCAGAATCTGGCCCACGTTCATACGGCTCGGCACGCCCAGCGGATTGAGCATGATCTGGATCGGCGTGCCGTCTTCGAGGAACGGCATGTCTTCCTTAGGCAGGATCTTGGCGATCACACCCTTGTTTCCGTGACGACCGGCCATCTTGTCGCCAACGGAGATTACTCGCTTGGCAGCGACGTAGACCTTCACCATCTGGAGCACGCCGGGGCGAAGTTCGTCGCCGCGACGCATGCTGTTGAGACGGCGATCCTTGGCGTCGATCGCCTCTTCGACGGCTGGCCACATCGTCTTGTAGAGCTTGTCGATGTCGGCCTTCCGCTGCGGTGAGCGGAGGTCGAAGTCGTCGATGCGGAAACCAGCCGCACGTTCGGCCACCTGCTTGTGGCTTTGATCCCGCACGAGGGGCGACCCGTCAGGAGCGGTCATCGGCTTCTGCAGGACCTTCTCCATCTCGGTGATCATCAGCGCGAAGGCCTCAGCGATCTGCAGATTGCCTTCGGTCTCCGCTTCCTTGAGTTTCTTCTCAAACTCGCGCTGTTCTTCTTCCGAGAGACTCATGCGACGCGAGAACCGCTCGGTGGCGATCACGATGCCTTCAACGCCGGAGGGCACTTCGAGCGAATCGTTCTTCACGTCTTCGCCGGCACGACCGAAGATCGCGTGCAGCAGCTTTTCTTCAGGCGTGAGCTCGGTCTTGCTCTTCGGCGACACCTTGCCGACGAGGATGTCGCCGGGGCGGACGTAGGTGCCGATGCGAACGATGCCGTTCTCGTCGAGGTTATGCAGAGCGCGCTCGCCGACGTTCGGAATGTCGCGGGTGAACTCCTCACGGCCGAGCTTCGTGTCGCGAATCTCGATGTCGTACTCCTCGATGTGGATCGAGGTGTAGACGTCGTCTTGCACCAACTCTTCGCTGATGATGATCGCGTCTTCGAAGTTGAAGCCGTCCCAGGCCATGAAGCCCACGAGCACGTTGCGGCCAAGGGCCAGTTCACCCTTGTAGGTAGCCGCACCATCGGCGAGCACTTCACCCTTCTCGACCTTTTGCCCGAGGGTGACGATCGGCTTCTGGTGTTGGCAGGTCCGCGCGTTGAGGCCGACGTACTTACGCAGCTTGTGCGACTCAACGGCGCCGCCCGAGGCGGTGACTTCAATCGTGTTGGCGTCGACGTACGTGACCGTGCCCTTGCGGCCGGCACGAACGAGCAAGCCCGAGTTGGCGGCCACGTTCCGCTCCATGCCCGTTGCCACCACCGGTGGCTCGGTCACGAGCAGTGGTACAGCCTGCCGCTGCATGTTGGAGCCCATCAACGCGCGGTTGGCGTCGTCGTGCTCGAGGAACGGAATCAGACCAGCTGAAACGCCCACCATCTGGCTCGGCGCCACGTCGATGTATTCGATCTTGTCGGCGGGCACGAGCATGAAGTCGCCACGGTACCGAGCCACGATCGACTCACCTTCGATCTTGCCGTTGACAACTGGGGCGTCGGCAGGGGCGAGGTAGGCGTTCTGCTCTTCGTCGGCACGCAGCCACACCACGTCGTCGGTGAGCTTGCACTTTGCGACCTTGCGGTAGGGCGTGACGAGGAAGCCGTAAGAGTCGACGCCGGAGTAGATCGCGAGGCTCGAGATCAGGCCGATGTTCGTTCCTTCAGGCGTTTCGATCGGGCAGATGCGTCCGTAGTGCGAGATGTGCACGTCGCGAACTTCAAAGCCTGCACGCTTCCGATTCAAACCGCCTGGGCCGAGGGCAGACAGCCGCCGCTCGTGCGTCAGCATCGAGAGGGGGTTCGTCTGGTCGACCACCTGCGAGAGTTCGCCGCGACCGAAGAAGTATTCAATCGCCGCCGAGATGCTCTTGGGGTTGATCAGCGAGCGAGGGGACATCTCGGAGACGTCCTTGAGGCTCATTCGCTCCTGCACCGTGCGACGCAGCTTGAGGAAGCCCTTGCGGAGTTCGTCGCTTGCGAGTTCGTCGATCGTTCGCAGTCGACGGTTGCCGAGGTGGTCGATGTCGTCGACTTCGACGTCAGGCTCGCCGTCGGTCAGGTTGAGGATGTAAGTGATCGCGGCGATCAGATCGTCCGCACGCAGCGTCATTTCGGTTTCCGGAACCGACAGGCCGAGTTTGCGGTTGATGCGGAAGCGACCGACGCGGCCCAGCCGGTAGCGGTTGGCGTCGTTGAACTTCTCGTCAAACAGCGCACGAGCCTTGTCGAGGGCAGGTGGGTTGCCCGGACGCAGCCGCTGGTAGATCCGCACGAGGGCGTCTTCATGGCTCGGAGCCACTCCCGTGCGTCGCTTCGACTCGTCGGCGTCTTCTCGCAGGCTGTTGAGGACCAGCGGACTCTTTTCGTCTTCGAAGAGTTCGACGCTCTTGATGCCCGAGGTGCAGACGAGCTCCGCCACGTCGCGGTTCATCTTCACGCCGGCGTCCACGATGATCTCGCCTGCCCGCTCGCTCTCCTTCGGATAGACGATGTCGGTAGCCGCGATCTTCCCTTCGAGCTTGGCGACGCTCTTGCCGCCAGCCACCTTCACCAGCGTTGGCTTCGCGAACAGCTTGAGAATTTCGGCGTCGCTGGAGTACTTCGGATCCATCGCCCGCAGAAGGGTCAGGGCCGAAAACTTGCCGCTCTGGTCGATGCGGACCTGCAGCGTGTCTTTCTTGGAAACATTGATCTCGATCCAACTGCCACGTTCCGGAATGATTCGGCAGCTGAAGGTCTTGCGGTCGGTCGACTCGGTGTCGGCCACGAAGTCGATACCGGGTGAACGATGAAGCTGGCTCACCACAACGCGCTCTGCACCGTTGATGATGAACTCACCGCCGCCCATCATGATCGGCACGTCGCCGAGGTAGACCTCTTCCTCGATCGGCTCTTCCCGTGTCAGACGCAGCCAGACGCGCAGTGGGCGACCGTACGTCAGCCGCAGTTGCCGGCACTCATCCGGTTCGTACCGCGGCTTCCCAAGCTCGTACCGCAGGTACTCGAGTTTGACCGTCTTGTCGTAGCTCTCGATCGGGAAAATCTCACGGAGCACTCCCTCGATGCCGTGATCTTTCCGCTTCGCTGCGGGCACATCCCGCTGGAGAAAAGCGTCGAAAAAGCGAGTTTGAATATCGGTCAGGTCGGGGATCTGATGGCTGGCGCGATGACTTCCAAAGTGGCGAACGTCGGTGGTTTGGAGGCGGCGGACGGCGCTTGTTGCCATTGAGGAAGAACTCCTGTGGAGATGAACCGGAGAATCGAGTGCATAACCCCGGTCGGTGCGCGACCGAAGCATGCGGTCTGAGGTGGGACCGCTGGCAGGCGACGGCGTGGAGCATGTCGTATCAAGGAAGCGGCGAAACTCCCGTGAGTCGATATGCTGGAAGGAACAGCTAAAGCACCAAGTCACACGTGTTGACCGCGGCCTCAAGGTGACGGCGCGGCACACGTAGAACGTGATGCGTTGGTAAGATCAGACGCACTGAATGGCGCCGCGACACAGCGTCCTGATGGACAATCGTCCACCAATGGACACGATGCCGCCTAGGAACAGGGCAGGACGGCTCGAGTCTAGGAATATAACGCCCGACGGCGGGGACGCCAAGTTCCCCCCCGTCGAGCCGTTTTTTCCAGTTTCACTACTTGATCGAGACGGTCGCCTTGGCTTCTTCCAATTCTGCCTTCAGCTTCTCCGCGTCTTCCTTGGAGATGCCTTCCTTCACCTTGGCTGGGCAGCCTTCGACGAGGTCCTTGGCTTCTTTAAGGCCGAGGCCCGTCGCGGTGCGGACAACCTTGATCACTCCGATCTTGTTGTCGCCAAAGCTCTCGAGCACAACGTCGAACTCGGTCTTCTCGGCAGCGGCTTCGCCACCACCTTCGCCGCCACCGGCACCGACACCGGCAGCCATCACAACTGCACCGCCCGCAGCCGGCTTGATGCCGTGCACCTCGTCGAGGTAGTCGGAAAGCTCTTTTGCGGCCTTGAGGGTCAGACCGGCGATCTTGTCGCCAAGGTCCTTCGTGTCGCTTGAGAACTCGCGGGTTTCTTCAGCCGTTGCCATCTCGTCAGGTCCTTTCCCTTGAAAAATCCGGCCTGGCAATTTTGTGCCACACCGTCGTTTGAATGCCACCCATCTGAGCCGTCAACAGATGGGCAAGTTTTGTCAGCTGCGCTTCTTCGCTGTGTCGTTCGCGATGAGAGGAAGGGGCACCTCCTCAGCCTCCGCGTACGATCGCCTTCGTCACGCCTCCGCCTTTTCGAGCTCTTCCACCCTCGACTTGAGCTGGCTTGCGATCGCGCCACCAGCCGAAAGCAACTGCCCAGAGAGCATGCTGCCAACAGAGGAAATCTGCCCAGAAAGTATGGAGAGCTGTTCGGCGCGAGATGGCCACTTGGCCACGGCCTTCACGTCGCCAGCTGCGAGCCGGCTCCCGTCGAGGGCGCCACCACGGAACTCGACGCCGCCATACTCTTTGAGTTTGACGAGTCGATCGAGCTCCTTGGCGAGGTCGACAACATCTTCCCCGCCCCAAGCCATGGCCAGCATGCCTTCGGTTTCAGTGAAGGCTGGGGCCAGCGGCGTGTTGAGAGTCGCCTGCCTCGCGAGGCTGTTCTTGATGAGTTGGATGTGGATGTTCTTCTGACGCAGCGTCCGCCGAAGTTCAGTCGTCTTCTGGGCGTCGAGCTGGCCAAGGCAGACGAGAATCACGTCGTTCACCCCATCGAGGCGAGTCCGAATGTCCTCAATCAGCATGTTCTTGATGCGCTTGCTCATGAATCCTCTCGCGGGCGGCCCAGCTGCTCGGCAGCGGACCCCTCATTGTGCACGAACTTTCGCGGCCGGGAAGGGGGGGCAGAAAAACTTCGCTGCGGCCACAGCAAAGCCTTCTCTTAACAGGCCAACGCTCTGAAAATCAGATCGCAACCAACACGCCAGGGCTCATGGTCGCGGCAATCGCCACGCTCTTGACGTACTGGCCCTTCACGCTCGACGGCTGCATGCCGTTGATGTGGTTGACGAATGCCCGGATGTTGTCAGCGAGTTGGGCAGGATCAAAGCTGATCTTGCCCACCACGGAGTGGACGATGCCCGTAGGATCGTTGCGGAACTCCACCTTGCCCGCCTTGTATTCCTTGACGGTCTTGGCGATTTCGGCGGTCACCGTGCCAGCTCGCGGGCTAGGCATCAGGCCGCGTGGGCCGAGCACCTTACCGAGTGGCCCAACCAAACCCATCATGTCTGGGGCAGCGATGCAGACGTCAAAGTCGGTCCAGCCGTCCTTGATCTTCTTGGCGAGTTCTTCCCCGCCGACTTCCTCGGCGCCGGCGGCCGTGGCGTCTTCAGCGAGGTTGCCCTTGGCAAACACCACGACCCGCTTCGACTTGCCGATGCCGTGCGGCAGAACGATCGAGCCTCGCACGATCTGGTCAGCCTGCTTGGGATCGATGCCCAGTCGGACGTGGATCTCGACAGTCTGATCGAACCGAGTGGGGGGGAAGCTCTTGAGCACACCAATCGCCTCAGCGAGCGGCAGTGGGGTGTCGTCCTTGGGCGCCTTGGCGACCGCTGCCTTCATTCGCTTGGTGAGTTTCATCGTAGGGAGATCCTTCTAGATCGTTCTTCTGTCTTGGTGGTGGGGAACTCAGTCAGCGAGTTCGATTCCCATGCTGCGGGCGGTGCCGGCAATCATGCGGCGAGCGTGCTCTTCGTCGCGGGCGTTGAGGTCCGCAGACTTCAGCCGCACGATCTCGTTGAGCTGCTCGGTGGTCACCTTGCCCACCTTGGTCTTGTTCGGCACGCCCGACCCCTTGGCGAGGCCGACGAGCTTCTTCAGCAAGGCAGCGGCCGGGGGGCTCTTGGTGACAAAATCGAACGAGCGGTCGTTGTAGACCGTGACGACGACCGGGATCGGCATGCCGCCGGCTTCCTTCGTGCGGTCGTTAAACTGCTGCACGAACTGGCCGAGGTTGATACCGTAGCGACCGAGCGAGGTGCCCACTGGCGGTGCCGGGGTTGCTTGCCCGCCGGGCACTTGGAACTTCGCCTGACCAACCATCTGCTTCGCCATCGAACTCGCCTTCCTGACACCATGCCGCTGGGTCAAATCCTCGGCTTGCGAGCCGAAGCCGGTCGCCGCGGAGAGCGACCGAGAGAAACACCGTGATTACCTTGAAAAAAGTCCTCTTGCAAGGCCCGCTGTTTTTTTGCAGGGCCTGCGAGCTGTGAAGTTCGCCACTTGGGCGAAGTCGACTACACAGGCTCGATCTGCCAGTATTCGATATCGACCGGGGTTGAGCGTCCGAAAATACTCAAAATCACCGTCACTCGGCCGTTTGCCTCGTCGATCTGCTCGACTTCCCCCTCGAAGTTCTCGAAGGTTCCCTCGTTGATCTTCACGCGATCGCCCTTGCTGAAGTTGATCTTTAGGCGAGGTGCGTCGTCGGCCTTTTCTTCGGTCTTGTTGAGCAGTTTGTTGACGTCGGCTTCTGGCATCGGGCTTGGACGGCCGGCGGAGCCGGTGAAATCACCAATCCCGGAGGTTTCACGCACGAGGTACCAGCTCTCGTCGTTGAGAACCATGTGCACCAGGATGTACCCCGGGTAGAGCTTTCGCGAAACAACCCGCTTCTTTCCGCTCTTGAACTCCGTGACCTGCTCCTTGGGAACGATCACCTCCCCAAAGAGGTGGTCGAGCCCTTGCAGTTTCACCCGGCGAATCAGGCCTTCGCGGATGGAGTCCTCACGGTTGCTCTGCACCTTGAGGATGTACCACTTCATGTCCGCGGCGGTGATTGCTGCGGGCACCTCGGCGTCGTCCCCCAAGTCGACCGGCTTCGCATCTTCGCTGCCGCTAAACGGGTCTTCGGCCTCAATCGGGCCATCGTCCTCATCGTCGTCATCCACTGCGGCGTCGTCTTGTGGGCCCGCTGGATGGGCGACGGCTTCCAGAGCATCGTTGCCGCCCGCTGCCGTAGCGTGAGCAACCTGATCGCCGACGTCTTCAGTGTTTTCTGGGGTGGTGTCTTCTACGCTCATCTCGATCTCAATGTTGTTGCAGTGTGTGGGCAGGGGTTAGTCGTTGTCGTCTCTTGAACTCAGCCGCCGCCTCCCTGCAACGCTCTCAGCACGAACCACCAGAACAGATCGTAGAGCCCCAGGATGCCCGCCAAGGCGAACATCATGAAGATCACGACGATCGAACTTCGCACCACTTCCGTTCGCATCGGCCAAGAGACTTTTGCCATCTCGGCTTCCACTGCGATCAAAAAGTCGGCGAACCGCGGCATGTTGACCACGCGGAAACTCGTCCACAGGCCAGCAGCCAGCACAAGGCCAGGCACGAGGATACGCACCACGCCCAGGTCGGCCGAACCGCCAGAGCCAACGTCCGATGCAAACCACAGCGGCAAGATGGCAGACAGCCGCCACACGCCGACCGCAATGGCGACGGCGAGCGCAGCGAAGGTCACCTGCCTCGCAACACGGCCCTGATTACGCTTGTAAACGGTGAACCTCGTCAGGTTACTGAGGAAGGTGCCGTTTGTTGCTTCGTTGTGTGTGCTCGCCACCGTCGTTTCGCTGCTTCGTCCGTTTCCAGGGCAGCGCTCCTCGCGATCATCGATCGTTTTACGTGTCGTCTCCAGCGGTAGTTGCCGGAGGAATCAGGTAAGCAGGGGCGGCGGGAATCGAACTCGCAACCTCTGGTTTTGGAGACCAGCGCTCTGCCAGTTGAGCTACGCCCCTGTGGCCGTCTGTCGGTGGCCCGCTGAGAGCCACCGACAGAGCGTTCCATTCTGGCTTTACCGAGAACTACTCGAGGATCTTCGTCACAACGCCCGAACCGACCGTGCGGCCGCCTTCGCGGATAGCGAAGCGGACACCGTCGTCCATAGCGATTGGCACCATGAGTTCCACTTCCATCTTGACGTTGTCGCCAGGCGACACCATCTCGACGCCGCCGAGCAACTTGGTGGTGCCCGTCACGTCGGTGGTGCGGAAGTAGAACTGCGGACGGTAACCAGCGAAGAACGGCGTGTGACGGCCGCCTTCCTCCTTGGCGAGGATGTACACCTCGCACTCGAACTTCTTGTGAGGCTTGATGGAGCCTGGCTTGGCAAGCACCTGGCCTCGCTCGATGTCGTCACGAGCGACGCCTCGCAGGAGGCAGCCCACGTTGTCGCCAGCCTGACCTTGGTCAAGCAGCTTCTTGAACATCTCGACGCCCGTGACCGTCGTCTTGGCCGCCTTGTCGCTGAGGCCGAGGATTTCGACTTCGTCGCCAACCTTGACCACACCACGCTCGATTCGGCCGGTGGCAACCGTACCACGACCTTCGATCGAGAAGACGTCTTCGATGGCCATCAGGAATGGCTTGTCCGTCTCACGAGTCGGCTCGGGGATGTAGCTGTCGACGGCGTCGAGCAGGTCACCGATGCACTTGTTCGCGGCTGGGTCGGCAGGGCTGTCGTAGGCGGGCTTGCTGGCACCCCGAATGATCGGAATGTCGTCGCCAGGGAAGCCGTACTTCGTCAGCAGCTCGCGGATTTCCATCTCAACGAGGTCGAGCAGCTCTTCGTCGTCGACGAGGTCGCACTTGTTGAGGAACACCACGAGGGCCGGCACGCCGACCTGCTTGGCGAGGAGGATGTGCTCGCGGGTCTGAGGCATCGGGCCGTCGGCGGCGCTCACCACGAGGATCGCACCGTCCATCTGGGCCGCACCGGTGATCATGTTCTTGATGAAGTCGGCGTGGCCAGGGCAGTCGATGTGAGCGTAGTGACGGTTGGCCGTCTCGTACTCAACGTGGC
>JBMTLP010000075.1:0-10266 GCA_049433245.1 Pirellulales bacterium | reverse complement strand
GCCGGGCAGCTTCTCGGGGCCGAGCACCACCAGGGCCACGATGCCCACGACCACAAACGGGTCGTGCTCTGGTCCATCATCAGCACCATGCGTCGGCTTGATCGGATCCCCCACCTTGATGCCTGTCTCTGCGGCCACGGAGGCCCCCAGCACCGCCTCAAAAAAGTTGGCGTCGTCGAGGTTACGACCCTCGGAGAACTCAAACGTGCGACCACGCCCCCGCTCAAGTTTTCCAAAGAGGTCGGCGTTGGTGCCGATCACGCGATAGCCGCGATAGTAATCACCCATGCAGATCGGTACGGCGATCTCCACGCTCGAGGCGAAACTCCCATCCTCACCATCACTTCGACGGGAAGCCGGCTGGAACTCGTTGTAGAAGTTCCAGGAGATGTTCTCGATCGGTTTGCTGATGTAGTAGACGCTGTTGAGCACCAGCTGCAGCGGGCTCCCTTTCGCTCCCACGATCATGTTGTAGCCGAGGCCTGTGCCTGACTCGAAAGCCTGCCGCACAATCGCCCCGGTGATCAGCGTGGCCACAACGAGGCCCACACCGAGCGCCAACGAAAACACCGTCAGGCTGCTCGTGAGCGCCCGTTGGCGGATGTTGCGCCATGCGATGCCCAGCAGGGTCATGATGCGTCGCCCTCCTGCGCAGGTGGTGGATGGTGGGCTCCCGCCGTCTTGCCGAGCACGCGGTTGAAAGACTCGATCCGCACGCGACGGGCAAACTGGGCCGCAACTTCAGGCGTGTGCGTCACCACCACCAAAGCGACCTCCTCTTCCTGGCAGGTCTGCTTCAAGAGATCGACGACTTGCTGCTGATGACCGGGATCGACACTCGCCGTCGGCTCATCAGCCAGGATCACCCGCGGTCGATTGGCGAGCGCCCGGGCCACGGCCACCCGCTGTTGCTCCCCCACGCTGAGCGCCGCCGGCTTGTGGGAGAGCCGATGGGCCAGTCCAACACTCGCCAGCAGCGATTCCGCTCGACTACGGTCAGGTCGGCTCGACGAAAACGTCATCGCCACCAACACGTTCTCAAGCGCCGTGAAACCGGGCAACAGATTGAACTGTTGAAAGACCAGCCCCAATCGATCCGCCCGCACGCGATCGCGGGAGGCTTCGGGAAGTCTTGCGAGGTCGACCCCATCCAGCACGACCCTGCCAGCGTCGGGCCGCATGATGCCCGCGATGACGTTCAGGAGCGTGGTCTTTCCCGATCCACTGTGCCCCTCGAGGGCCACCTGTTCACCAGCCGCCACCTCAAACCGCTCCACATCCAGGATCGGCACCAGCTCCCCTGCAGGCGTCCGAAACGTCTTCCGCACCTGCTCAAGTTGAATCACCGCTTTTGCCATAGCCCGACACGATACCAAACGGTCTCAAGAACATCCGAACCCCCACGTTTCCACCCAGGCTCCAACGGCCGCAGAGCAACCCATAAAAACCGGTCCTTCCGGGAACTCTGTGGGTCGGAGAGGCTGCTCCTGCCAATCGAGCGGCGTAGGAAACGGAGCGAAGCCACGAGGGCGAAGCGAGGTTTCCTTCGAGTGAGCGGAAGGCAGGATGCCTGGAGCGAACGTCCGGCGAGATGGCACGGACGGCCTCGGCAACTTCAGAGCAACCCACAAGAATCCTGAATGGGCCCAAAAAACCCCTGACGGGTCGAGTGCTAGAAGGCCCCAGCCCCCCCGATGTAGTACGTCGATGCCGGCCCTGATTTGTTGGTAGCCGCATTGAAACTGCCGAAGATCGTGAAGCGTCGGTTGATGTTGTGCACGATCCCACCGCCCAGCACGGTCTGACTCGCCGGTCGTGGCAGCGCTGCCTGGTTTTGAAATCCCTGCAGAAAGATACCTGTGTGCTCTGTCACGCCTCGCGTAAACGACCACTGCACGGTGTCGGTGTAGTTGAAGCCGCCGTCGGGGGTTTCGAAGGACGCAAGCCCCACATTCCAGTTCACTTCCCATCCCCACGGTAGGGAGTTGAGAAACAGCATGGTAATGCCGGGTTGGGTCCCTGAATCGAAGGCAGGGCTGCCCCACGGGGTTTGGATGTAGATCTCGATCCCCGTGGCGGGAATGAACATCTCCTTGTTCTCCTCGAAGAGATGGATCTTCGTGTCGAACACGAGCGGCGCAAATCCTGTGGTCTCCGGCTGACCAAGCCCGGCGGCCGCCCAGGTCAGTCCATTGCCAAAGAGGCGAAACTCCACGCGGTCGGTGAGCCCCATCCTGAGGAGGTAATTCCAGCTGTAGCTCTCCTGCTGGATCGTGTTGATGCTGGCGGTGTAGGTCACCGGACTCATCTCGAGGTAGTTCCACCCGCGCGGCAGCGTGTAGGGACTGTTCGGGAAGTCAGACGAATCGGGACCGGGAGCCCGGATGTCGGGCTCCTTGAGCGACGTGCTGGGATTCACTGGATCGGAAAAGGCCCTGGCGAGAAACCGCGTCCAGGGCCGTGACGACGTCAAGTCGGGGTCGTCGTCTCCCTGCAGAGGAGCACCGTCGAGATCGGACGGGTTGGCCCGCGGGTTGAGCGGCTGGCCAAAGCTCACGCCCGCCGGCACGAGGCTCGCCCACCCGAGCAGGAGCATCACCGTGAGCAGCCATCTGCTGCCGCCGCCGCGAACGGCTGGCCTCGTTTGAGCAGGCCCCGGGGAAGGGTGTATAGTCTCAAAGTCCACGAAACCTACAGGAGTTCTCACGTGTCCATTCGCGTCGGCATCAATGGTTTTGGTCGTATCGGCCGCCTCACCTTCCGCGCCATCTTCGAGAAGTTCGGCCTCGACGGCGACGTACAAGTCGTTGCCATCAACGACCTGACTGATGCCGCAACCAACGCACATCTGCTTGCCTTTGACTCCAACTACGGGCCCTTCAAGGGCCATGTGGCAGCCGACGGCAACGACCTCGTTGTCGACGGGCGGACCATCAAGGTGTTCGCTGAGCGCGATCCGGGAACGATTCCTTGGGGCAGCCAGAACGTTGACATCGTCGTGGAGAGCACGGGCTTCTTTACCGACGCCACCAAGGCTGTCGCCCACAAGCGAGACAGCGTGAAGAAGGTCGTGATCTCGGCTCCCGCCAAGAATGAAGACCTCACAGTTGTGCTCGGCGTGAACGACGGGATGTACGACCCCTCCAAGCACCACGTGATCTCCAACGCCTCCTGCACGACCAACGGCCTCGCTCCTGTGGCGAAGGTGCTGCACGAGTCGTTTGGCATCGACCGCGGCCTCTTGACCACGGTGCACGCCTTCACCAACAGCCAGCGGACGGTCGACACCGCCGCCAAGGATCTGCGTGATGCCCGTGCTGCTTCGCTGAACATCGTTCCGTCGAGCACCGGTGCGGCGAAGGCCGTTGGCCTCGTGATCCCGGAACTGCAGGGCAAGTTCACCGGCATGGCCTTCCGTGTTCCGGTTGCCACCGTGAGCGTGGTCGACTTCACCGCGATCCTGAACAAGGACGCCTCGCCCGCTGAAATCAACGCCGCCATGAAGCAGGCTGCTGAGGGGCCCCTCAAGGGCATCCTTCGCTACACCGAGTTGCCGCTGGTCTCGACCGACCTGCGAGGTGACGCTCACAGCTCGATCTTCTCGGCCATCGAGACGATCGGTCTGGGCAACTTCGTGAAGGTCGTCAGCTGGTACGACAACGAGTGGGGTTACTCGTCTCGCGTCGCCGATCTGCTGAGCTTCTTGGGCAAGAAGGGGCTGTAATCCCGCCGTCCCAAACCGCATGATCTCTGCGGGCAGGTCGTCAGCCGACGACCTGCCCGTTTTTTTTGTTGCTCGTTCACGGGTCAGCATCGCCCCACAGGGAGGGTCCATCTGCCGCGGTAGATGTGGGCGGAGCATCGCGTCAGATATCGTGGGCGAAAAGCGAGTCGAACTGCGGACGGTAGCACTCGCAACTAGGGCAAACTGATGGGCGACTCAGATTCGAAACTCCTGCCGTCTTGCGTGGTGAATCGCACGTGCACGGTGCCGGTGAAGCCCCGCGAGGGCCCCCCTTGCCACGGCAGGAGGAACCGCAGGCCACGGCTGCGAGACGTGCTGCGAAACGTCGACGCTGCATCGGAAGCCGTGATAGTCCAGGACGAGGCCGTCGCTGCTGACGCTGCCTCGCGAACGGTGACCACCACATCCCCCGTCACCCCGATCAGTCGCTCCTGCAGATCCCTCGGCTCAAACACAACGGCGAGCGCGTCGGCTGACCCGTTGGCATCGGTGTCGACCACCTGCGTTTCACCACGGTTGATCTCGATTCGCTCAATCCGCACATCGGTCGGGGGAGGAATCAGGGGCACCGCCTGCGTGCCCTCATCAGCGACCACCTCCTCTGCCACGTAGGAAAGCTGCTGGATCTCCGTGTCTTCCACCGCGCGAGCAGGGCTTGGCGGCACCGACGCCTGCCGGACCGTCACATCGAGCATCCGCGGCGCCGACGCCTGCGGCGACACGAACGCGGGCGCAAAACTTGGGCCGTCGTCAAAGCCCGACGCAGAAGGATCCGACTCGCTCTCGTCTGGCTCGTAGAGGCCTTGGGACGGAACGGTCACCTCGGGCACGAGACCAGACGCAGGTGGTGCATCACCCCCGCCAACCTCGCTCCCAGTCCCTGATCCCTGCGGCAGCGGCGGCACACCCTCCAGCACCGGAGGTGCCGCGGGGGCGGGCAAGGTGCCAGCCGCGGGAAGCTTCGATGGCGGACCTGGATCCGACAACTCGATCGTGGGAGGCACAAACGAGGGCGAGTCGCTTCTCCCACCACCTCGCGATGCTGTTCCTGATGACGAAGACGACGGAGATGTGCGGGCTTTGACCGGCTCGCTCCCTCCGTATCCGAGTTGCCGCTTGAGCGACGCATTCTCCTGCACGACGTATTCCAGCCGGGCACACTTCTCGTCGAGCACATCCTGCAGTCGGTAGATCTGATCTTCCTGCAGCCGCAGTTCTCGCTCAAGCAACTGGCTATTGAGGTGGTGGCTCTGGCAGCCAACAAACAGGCTCCCAAACACCACGATCGCGAGAGCCGTAGCGCGGCCTGTAGCGACCTTCACTGACGAGCAGTGTGCCATCTCGCGCCTCCATGCGCGGGGTCTGTGATTTCGGTCAACGGTCCCGGCTGCTGCGTTAGCCGACGCTCTTCACGTCGGGCATATGTTCGATCACCTCGTCGATCAGCCCATAGTCCCGCGCCTCCTGCGCGGACATAAACCGGTCACGGTCGGTGTCTTGCTCAACCTTCTCAACAGGATGGCCCGTGTGTTTCAGGAGAATCGTGTTGAGTTTGTCCTTCACATTCTTGAACTCTTTGGCATGGATCATGATCTCTTCAGCAGTGCCTTCCATGCCGGCGAGAGGCTGATGAATCATGATTCGTGAGTTGGGTAGCGCCCGCCTCTTACCCTTGGCACCAGCTGTGAGCAGGACTGCCCCCATCGAGGCGCATTGGCCAATGCAGTAGGTCGCTACGTCACAGGTGACAAACTGCATCGTGTCGTAAATCGCCAAGCCCGCCGTGACGCTTCCACCAGGCGAGTTGATGTAAAGATGAATGTCGCTGCTTGGGTCGTCCGACTGCAGAAACAGCAACTGGGCCACAATCGCATTCGCCACTTCGTCATTGACCTGCGTGCCGAGGAACACGATGCGGTCCTTGAGCAGGCGGCTGTAGATGTCCATCGCCCGCTCTTCGCGGCCGCTCTTTTCAATGACGTAGGGAATCAGGGGCATGCTTCTTCTCGTGGATGTGTTGTCGTGACTCTGGGCTTCGTCTCGAGAATCTGGGATTCGGCGGCTCTCATATCTCCCGACTGCTCACGGGCCTCCGCCACACGGTGCCGGTCTTAGTCGGCCTCTTCTTCAGTCGCCACGGGAGGCTTCGACAGGATCTCATCAACCACTCCGTATTCCTTGGCTTCCGTCGCCGTGAGATACCGATCGCGGTCGGTGTCTTTGGCAATCCGCTCAATGGGCTGACCGGTATGGCTGGCCAGAATCTCGTTGAGCACCGCACGAGTCTTCAGGATTTCCTCGGCCTGAATCTCGATATCGCTCACCTGCCCACCCACCTGGCCATAGGGCTGATGAATCATCACCTTGGCGTGCGGAAGAACAAACCGCTTCCCCTTGGCTCCGCCAGCGAGCAACACGGCGCCACCACTCGCCGCCAGCCCAACGCAGTAGGTTGCCACAGGACAGGACAAAATCTGCATCGTGTCGTAGATCGCCATGGTGGCCGTCACGCTGCCACCAGGGGAGTTGATGTAGAAGTGGATGTCCTTGCGACGATTTTCGCTCTGCAGGTACAGCAGCTTCATTACCAGTTCGTTGGCATTGCCGTCGTAGATCTCGCCCTGGAGGAGGATGATCCGATTCTCCAGCAGCAAGTCGCCGAGGGTCATCGTCCGCTGACGCTGGTATTCGCGTTGGGCAGACGAGTTGTTGGACGTGACCAAGCTGCCTGGCTGAATGGATGCTTCGGAAAGGTGCTGCATCGGAACTGTTTCTCGTAACTGGTTCGCTGATCTGTTTCCGTCTGCGTCTTCACGAGGAAGACTGCCAGTCGCTACCTTCGCCCGCCGCGGACATTGCCAGCTTCCGCGTGCTTGGCAGTTGGAATCTCCTCTTCGCCAGCTGCCACACCACACACGGCGTGGTCGACGGCATCGGCATCAGGCTTCTCGAACTCGAAAGGCACGTCGGTGAAAGACGCCTGCGACTCAATCAGGCTGATCGTCTTCCGCTCGATGATCTGATTGCGAAGGACATCCATCAGCCCGCGCTTTTCGAGGTTCGCACGCACCCGCCGTGGCGACTCACTCGTCTGAGCGGCAATGGCACGAATCTCTTCATCGTAGTCTGCTGCCGTTTCGGCAATCGATTCGTCTTCAGCGATCCGCTCGAGGATGAAGTGTTCCTTGAGCGACCGAGCGGTGCTCGCCATCACACTCTGACGAAGCTGGTTGACGTAACGGCGAATGGCGTCGTCGTCGAAACCGCTGCGACGCAGTTCGAGGATGGTCCGCTCGAGTTCACGGAGGCTTTGTCGCTTGAGGAGATCTGGCGGCAGTTCCCACGTGGCAGAAGCCGTCAGGGCGTCGGCCACCTGCTGGCGAACCCGCTGGCGACGATGCCAGTCGAGCCGGCTCTCAAGTTGCTGTCTGACTGCGGTCCGCAGTGCCTCTTCTGACTCAAACGCTCCGAGTTCGGCGATCACAGCCGGCGTCAGTTCGGGCAACTCAAATCGCTTCACATCAACGAGTTCGATTTCCATCGTGACTTGCTTGCCGCGGAACTCCTCCACGGCAGCTTCATCCGAGATCGTCACGTTGCCAGTGACCTTGTCACCGGGCTTGGACGAGGCGATCAACTTCTCAAAGCCGTCGAATTCCGCATCGGCAAACGAGAGTTTCGGACGGACAATGATCTCCATTTCTTCCGCTCGGGAGATCTCTTTGCCGTCGTCGAGGAACCGCACGTTGGCGACCACGAGATCACCAGCGGCCGGCGACGCCTCGCTGGGAACGAGACGGCCACGCTCTCGCAGCAAATTGCTGAGGGCCTCGTTCACGTCGTCGTCACTGATTTCGCGGGTCGGTCGCTCGATCTTGAGCCCCTTCCACTGCGGCAGTTCAAACTCTGGACGCACCTCGATCCCAAACTCAAAGATCATCGGGCCTTCTTCAGGCAGCAGCACCGTGGTCACGTCGAGTTCAGGCTCACTGATCGGCGCGAGCTTCGACTGCTCCGCCACCTGCTCCATCGCATCGCTGAGCAGTTTCGTGCGGATCTGATCGGCCAGTTCGGTCTTGAATCGCTGGCCAACAAGGGCCCGCGGAGCGCGGCCGGGACGGAACCCTGGCAGCAGCGCAGTGGGAACGAGTTCTTTGACCGCATCTTCGCGGTAGCGGTCGATGTCTTCGCGTGGAACTGTGACCTTCACACGTCGCTGGCAGGTCGACACGTTAGTGACGTCGATCTCAAGAGCGAGAGGCGTGGCGACCACCTCGTCATCAAGGTGCTCGGGAGCCGGGTGCGTCTCGGTAGCGGACGACGAAGGGGATTCACTGGCCGACATGGTCACTCACGGGAGAGGGGAAGGCGAGATGGAAAACCAAAAAACGATGGGCAAGGCATAACCGACGCGCTGCACCAACTTCGCGCCAGCCCAGAACCCATACCAAGCACACGCCTCTGCCACAATCGCAGCAGAAACCGACCTGTGGGCCGCTGAGTGCGACGGAAGACCATTGCAGCCAGATCCCGCCGGCAGCATGCCGAAAACCGCGGAGTGGGGAAAGAACCGACCTGGAGCAGGAAAGCAACCCCGCTCACAGACGCGATCATTCCAACATCCCAGGCATTCCGGCACCAACTACCCCAACGCCCTGGGAAAGGATCCCAGGCAGATGATCGCAGGAAAGCGGGTGATGGGATTCGAACCCACGACAACCACGTTGGCAACGTGGTGCTCTACCAACTGAGCTACACCCGCAGTTGCATGTCACCGAGTTCGATGAGCGAGAGACTCGCAACACCGCCAAGACTCGAGCATGACTCAACAGATACGATCTTACGGCACAAACGGGAGCCGGAAAACCCACCATGGGGCTGAGTCTCCGACATTCCATCCAAAGCCGCCCACCCGTAGTGACACCGTTCATTATCGCACACGACAAAGCGCACACGACGAAGATGGAGCACGACGGGGCGGCCTCCTTGCCTGGTAGCCCTGAGATTATAGATGCGTTGGCACCGCCCGCAAGATCAATCGCAGCGGCCCAACAATTCCCGCGTCTCCGCCCGGAAGACCTGAGGGGCCCGTTTCAACGAGACGCTGTCAGCCGTATCCTCAGCAATGTTGGCCATTCTCTCTCGGCCATTCTTGAGAGCAGCCCTTCGCGAGGCCCGCATGCCACACCAGCCGCCCCCCTCCCGCGATCGCCGCGTGACCGTCACCGATCTTGGACGGGCAAAACAGGATGGTCGGCCGATCACGATGGCCACCGCCTACGACTGGCCAACAGGCCGCCTCGTCGACGAGTCCGGCATCGACTGCGTGCTCGTGGGCGATAGCGTGGCAATGGTGATCGCAGGCCGCGACTCCACCATTCCAGCCACCCTCGAGCAGATGATCTACCACGGCGAGATCGTGTCCCGAGCCTGCCAACGGGCGATGGTGGTGGTCGACCTCCCCTTTCCCTTGCAGCATCTCGGCACGATCCGGGCGATCGAGGCCTCGGCCCAGATCCTGAAACAGACCGGCTGCCAAGCGGTCAAACTGGAAGGGACAGCCGGCCAAGCCGAGGTCATCGCTGGGATTGTCGCGGCAGGCATCCCGGTGATGGGGCACGTCGGGCTCAGACCGCAGGCCGTGCATCAACTCGGTGGCTACCGCGTCCAGCGGGACCGTGACCGACTCTTTGAGGATGCCACCGCCGCTGCGGCAGCCGGAGCGTTCGCCGTGGTGCTCGAGTGCGTGCCGGCAGACATTGCGGCTGAGATCACCCGCCTGCTGCCTGTTCCCACGATCGGGATTGGGGCAGGGCCGTCATGCTCGGGACAAGTCCTCGTGTTCCACGATCTCGTCGGCTTCTCCGCAGGCAGGGTGCCCCGTTTTGTCCGCGCCTACGCGAGCGTGGGCACTGAGATTTCCGAGGGCCTGCAGCGGTGGCGAGATGATGTGGTACAGGGCCGGTTTCCCGGCCCTGACGAAACGTTCTCGTGAGGCCTGTGCAGCAACGCGACAAGCAGAGCAGGCAAGGCTGCTCGTCGCAGCCCTTCCACAACAGCCTGTCCTCGCAACCTGCTAAGGAATCACCACTTCATCCGAGATGATGACAGGCCGGCTCGACGTCATCCCGATACCAGTCGGCCCTGGGACCACCGCCGGGCCACCGGTCGGCAAAGGAGCCCCCGCACACACGTCGCAGTTTGGCTGCATCGGCTGGCAAGGGACACCCTGGGCACACGGCTGCAGCGGCGGAGCCGCCATCCCAGGCTGCTGGGGAGCGCCCACAAAACCTGGGGGAGGATGGCCGAAGCACCGTTCGTACTTCCAGACCTCCATCGCGATGTACTTTTCGTTGAGCGACTTACAGCCGCTCGCCGTGGCTGCCGCCACGAGCAGAAGCGGCATCCACGCGGCGCCATGCCGCAACTGCCACATCGTCCTCATTTGAGTCTCTCCTGGCCTGAAAAGGCCGCCTCTGAAACGCCATCCGAAGATGGACGTGGGAGGCTCCTGGTGTTGC
>JBMTLP010000074.1:0-10270 GCA_049433245.1 Pirellulales bacterium | reverse complement strand
CCTTCGAGCGAGCCGAGGCCATGGATGGCCGAGGCGAGCGTCCGTCGAGGCGGCTTGGGCTCTTCCCGAGCGCCGGAGTGGTACGATCCACGCACCGCCCGTGGACCCCCGCAATGGCACTCCCATCCCAACGACCACTCGCCCGCCAACTGCTGCTCCCGGTAGTGGGCCTGCTCGTCGCAGGCGTGCTCGCCAACGTGGGCTTCGCAGCCTGGCTAGCAGCCCAACGCCACAGTGAAGACATCGCGCTCCGCCAGCGACAGGTAGCTGACACCCTCAGCTCATCGCGGGTTGCGCTCTCACCTGCGGTGCTCACCGCCCTGCATCAACTCACAGGAGATCACTTCGTCGTCTGGCAGCAGCAGACAGTCCTTTCCACCTTCGCTGAGGCGAACCAGCCAGACCTCGACACCTCGCTCATCCGGTTGCTCGCAACTGCGCCTCCTCAGGATGATCGCCTCGGCTCCGTTCGCGTTGCCGAGACGACCTACTCGGTGGCTGCTGTTCGAGCGGCGGGCAGTCGCCCTGAAACCGTGCTCGTGCTCTCGCCGACGACTGGTTTCTCGCGAGCTCTGCTCGACGCCATCTGGCCGGTGCTCGCCGTAGCCGCTGTTACTCTCGCTGTCCTGGTGCCGGTGGGCGTGCATACCACCGATCGACTCGGCAACAGAATCGGCCGCATCGAACGGCATGTCACGAGGATCGCCGACGGCGACTTCGGACGCACGCTCGGCGACGATGAGCAACAGGCTGGCCACGATGACGAGATCAGTCGACTCGTGGCCAGTGTCAACTCCATGAGCACGGCGCTGGCAGAACTCCGCGACTCGCTTGCGGCTGGTGAACGACAGCGACTTCTCGGTCAACTCGCCGCCGGATTTGCTCATGAGTTTCGCAATGGCCTCACCGGTGCCCGGCTCGCGATTGACTTGCATTGCACACGCTGCACCACAGCCAGCAATGACGCGAGCAACGACGAGAGTCTTGTGGTCGCTCGTCGTCAGCTCGACATCATGGAAGAGGAAGTGCATGGTCTCTTGGCGTTGGGCCGCAGCACCGATTCACCACGGCAGTTGCTGCCACTCGAAGTTCTGCTCGACGAAGTTCGTGAACTCGTTGACCCGCGAGCCACGCACGCGGGTGTGCGGCTGACGGTCGCTTCAGCGGCAGGCGGGGTCGTCCGCGGACGGCGAGAAAGCCTGCGGGCGGCCGTCGCCAACTTAGCGATCAACGCGATCGATGCAGCCAGTGCCATCCCCGCATCAGCCGGCCCCCTTGCCGCCATGCCCCCAGGCAGCGTGCAGATCTGGGCGGAGAGGCTGGCCTCCGCTGCAGGGGAGAGTATGGTGGCCGTGATGGTGGAAGATTCGGGCAGTGGCCCATCCAGTGAACTTTCCATGAGCATGTTTGATCCGTTTGTGACCGGGAAACCCGAGGGCGTCGGGATTGGACTGGCGCTCGTGAAGATGGTGGCTGACGAACATGGTGGGACGGTGGCGTTTGCGCGGGTGGCTGGTCGCACGCGTTTCACCCTCACGCTTCCAGAGGCCACATTGGATGAGGCCCAGGAGGTCGGCCTATGAGTCGCGTTCTCGTCGTTGACGATGAGCCTGCGATTGGCTGGAGTCTGCGGGAGATTCTTGGTGACCTGGGTCACGAGGTGCAGCTGGCTGCCTCTGCCGAAGGTGCTCGCGAAACCTGCCTCGGGTTTCGGCCCGACTGCATTTTGCTCGATGTGCGTCTGCCTGGTGAGGACGGACTTTCGGCGATTCCGCGGTTTCGTGAACTCGCCGGCGACGTGCCGATCGTTGTGATGACCGCCTTTGGTGATCTCAACACTGCAGTGCGGGCAGTCGATGCGGGAGCGTTTGAGTACCTCATCAAACCGTTCGATCTCGCCAAGGTGTCCGAGGTCGTCGCGCGGGCCACACAGGAGCGTTCCGCTGCCAACGGCCACGAACCTCCCTTGGCCATCGGCGAGCCCACCCTGATCGGCTCAGCCCCCAGCATGCAGCAGGTCTTCAAGCAGATTGCCTTAGTGGCCCCTTCGGAGATTCCGGTCCTGCTCACCGGTGAAACCGGCACAGGTAAAGATCTCGCGGCTCGGCTGATCCATGCCCACGGCCCCCGCCACCACGCCCCCTTCGTCGCGACCAATCTTGGTGGTCTACCGGCTGGCCTTGTGGAGAGTGAACTCTTTGGCCACGTGCGTGGAGGCTTCACCGGTGCCACGCACGATCGGGCTGGGCTGTTTGAGGCAGCCGCGGGCGGCACGATTTTTCTCGACGAGGTCAGCGAAGCGTCACCCGAGGTACAGATCCGACTGCTCCGCGTGCTCGAGAACAGAGAAGTCGTGCGGGTTGGCTCCACGCAGCCGGTGCCACTCAGCGTGCGGGTAATCGCTGCGAGCAACCGCGATCTCTCGGCCGCCGTGGCTGAGGGCAGTTTTCGCGAAGACCTCTACCACCGCCTCGCCGGGTTTCCGATTCGCATGCCGGCCCTTGCCGAGCGAACCGACGACATCCCTGCCCTCGTGGCGCACTTCGTGCGCGGTGGCGGGGGCAACTCAGGCCAGGTGCATGAAGACTTTCTCGAAGCCTGCCTGGAGCGTCGCTGGCCGGGCAATGTCCGCCAACTCAAACGAGCGGTCGATTACGCGCTGGTCGTCTCTCGCGGCAGCACACTGCGGCCCGAACATCTTCCCGACGAACCGGTGACCCGCGCGGAACTACTCCTGCAAGGTGTCTCGCTGGCAGAAGCGGTCCGCTGCTGGGTTGATGTGAACCGGGCATCTCTTGGTGATGCGACCGACGGCCAGCTCCATCAAGAGCTCACTGACCAGGTCGAACGGGTGCTGTTCACTGAAGTGCTCGCAGCCACGGCTGGCAACCGCACCGCTGCGGCACGACTGCTGGGGCTCGACCGAGCCACACTGCGGACCCGGCTGAAATCGCTGGGGATCGACGGCGACGTGTAGCCGACGAAAGACACGCTCTGCCGCCGTCGACGGTGACGCCTTCGCCGCGCGACGAAGCCTTCCCCGCCAGCCCTCCAACGTTCCCCGGTTTCAGCAACGGAAGCCGCTTCAAATCGGCGTAAAATTCCCTGGAAAACGTCGTCTTGTGTACCCAAGGCCAGGCATGCTTCCTTTGGCACGCCAACTGCCCTCTGGAAAGCCGTACGAGACGCTCACAAAGAACACACCTCATGCAGCCACCGCCACAATCCCGACACGGCTTCACCCTGGTGGAGTTGCTTGTTGTGATCGCCATCATCGGGGTGCTCGTGGGCCTGCTGCTGCCTGCTGTGCAGTCGGCGCGGGAAGCGGCCAGACGGGCGAGTTGCCAAAACAAGGTCCGACAACTGTCGCTCGCCACGAGTCTCTACGAAAGCGCCCTGGGGCATTTTCCCCCCACGATGCTGCATACCCCTGGCTCGACGTTCTCGAGCAACAACGGTTCCTGGGGAGTGCACGGTCGCATCCTGACCTATATCGAGGAGGGGAATGCCGCCGTACAGGTTGACCTGGAGGTGGCCTGGGATGCGGGAGTGAACGCAGCCAGTGGTGTGCCCACCACCAAGATCCCGGTGTTTGTGTGTCCGAGCGAGGTGAACGACACCGTTCGCACAAAGAACGGCTCGCCCTACGTGCATCCGCACACCTACGGCTTCAATTGCGGCAACTGGTTTGTGTACGACCCTGCCACAGGCCGCGGTGGTAATGGCTCCTTCCACCCCAACAGCCGGCTGACTGCCGGCAGTTTTAGGGACGGCATGAGCAAGACGCTCTGCGTGGCTCACGTGAAAGCCTTCACACCTTACGTCCGCAACACGCCTGATCCTTCTGGCACCTACCCCGCTGCGGCTCCACCGAGAGACCCTGCGGTGGTGGCTTCGCTTGCCGCCAGCGGTGACCAAAAACTGGGACCTGATACCAACAGCTGCACCGGCCACACGGAATGGCCTGATGGACGGGTCCACCATACGGGCATCACGACCACCTTTCCTCCCAACACCGTCGTCTCCTACACCTCCGGCGGCGTGACCTACGACATCGACGTCAACACACTGCAGGAAGGAAAGAGCGCCACCCAAAAAACCTTTGCGGCCATCACCGCCCGCAGCTACCACCCTGGGCTCGTGACGGTAGCCATGATGGACGGCTCCACCCGCACCATCACCGACGACATCGATCCCACGATCTGGCGCGGCCTCGGCTCCCGCAATGGCGGAGAAGTGGCGAACGTGCCCTGACACGCTGCTCCTGCAACAGACCCCTCGCAAGGGTATCTTAGGTGCGGGCAGGACCGTTCTCAGGGTTGCTATGTCGTCTCACCAGCCATGCTCTCCACGTCTTTCGCGGCGCACGCTGCTGCGGGCTACGGCTGGCATAAGCGTGGGACTGCCGGTGGCGGCAGCCACCGACGCCTTGCTGATCACACCCAGTTGGCTGAGCACCACACGCATCGACATGCCGGCTCCACCGCAGGCAGGAATTGGCGACGCAGCCGATGCCCCGGCAGCCCGGTTGGCGCAACTCTCCGACCTCCATCTCAAGCGGATCGGTCGACTTGAAGAGCAGATCCTCGAGGCGGTTATCGCAGCCGATCCCGAGGTGCTGCTCATCACCGGCGACGCCTTCGACACCGCGAGGGGCATCGATGTCTTCGACGAGTTCCTCGCGGCCTGCCCCAAGACCGCACTGGTGATCGGGATCCTCGGTAACTGGGAGTATCGAAGTGGCATCGCAGTCAACCGGCTCGCAGAGGTCTACGAGCGGCACGGTGGACGGCTGTTGGTCAACGATTCATTCACCGTCGATCTGACCGGCGGCACACTGCGAGTGACGGGGCTCGACGACTTGGTGGAGGGGAAGCCGCAAACGGACTCGGGGCAGGGACGTCGACAGGAGCCACACCTGCTCCTGGCTCACTGCCCAGGTCAGCGAGATCAACTCGGGCCCCAGTCGCGCGAAAACATTGACTTGATCCTCTCGGGCCACACCCACGGTGGTCAGGTGGCTCCCTTTGGCGTGGCCCTGGTGACCCCTGGTGGCAGCGGCCGGTATGTGCGCGGCTGGTACGACGACGACGGTCCGCCGATGTATGTCTCCCGCGGCTTGGGCATGTCGACACTTCCTGTTCGGCTGGGCGTGACGCCAGAGCTCGTGGCCATTCGCTGGCGGCTGTCGTAGCCGCTGCGGCCGCAGCATTCGGCACGATCCGCTCTTCCGATTCAGCCGGTGCATGCTGCCGTAAAACCGCATCGGCTCCATGCTGCCGAGTCCGCCGCCGATACAACTCCTCGGAGGAGTCGTCTTTTCTTTCATGCCTCCGCCGATTCCCTGGAGCCGCACGATCCCATGCCCTCAGCCCCCCGCAAGAAGCCCGCTACAACCGCTGCGCAGAACCCGCTGGAGACCTATCTCCGCGACATCAACGCGACCTCGCTGCTGACCGCTCAGCAGGAGAAAGAACTCGCGACCGCAGTCCAGGCTGGCGACACATCTGCCCGCGACCACATGGTGCGGGCGAACCTCCGGCTGGTCGTCAACATCGCCCGCGGCTACGCCAACCGTGGTCTGCCCCTGCCCGACCTGATTGAGGAAGGCAACCTCGGCCTGCTGCGGGCCGTGGAAGGCTTCGACCCGAAGGTGGGGACGCGGTTTAGTACCTACGCCAGCTACTGGATCAAGCAATCGATCAAGCGGGCGTTGATCAACAATGGCAAGACGATCCGCATCCCCGCCTACATGGTCGAACTGCTTTCCAAGTGGCGGCGTGCTGTAGCGCGGCTCACGGAAGTGCTTGGGCGCACACCGACACATGAAGAAACGGCCCGCATGCTCGGGCTCGCGCGGAAGAAACTGCCGATTATCAAAAAGGCGATCCAGGTGCACCAAGCTTCGCCGCAGAGCGATCAAGGTGAGAACGGCTGGTCGCTGTCCGAACTGGTCCGCGACGAGAACGCCCGCTGCCCGTCGGAGGTGCTCCTCGATGAAGACACGCTGCGGCATGTGCTCGAACGCATCGAAGAACTCGACGAGCGTTCGGCCACGATCATCCGCCTGCGGTTTGGCCTGGGGGGCGAGGAGCCGATGACGCTCAAGCAAATCGGCTCCGTGCTCGGTCTGACTCGGGAACGGGTGCGACAGATTGAGGCCGAAACGCTGACGTCGCTGGCGATGGAACTCGATGGCGTGGAGCGCGCCACCGTTCAATTTCGAAAAGGCGCGTAACCTTCCCGCAGGCCAGCAACCCGCCTCTGAGCCTCTCTCCACCAGCTGTTCCCGAGTGCACCACGCATGACCACCTCACCTGTCGATCTCGAAGCCTTCATCCGGCCGATCCCCGACTTTCCTAAGCCCGGGATCCTGTTTCGGGATATCACACCGCTGCTCGGGAATCAGCCGGCACTGTCCACCGCCATCGAGCGACTCGTCGCCCCGTGGCGCGACGCTGGGGTCGATGCGATTGCGGCCGTGGAGGCCCGTGGCTTTTTGTTCGCGGTGCCCATGGCCTTGGCGCTCGGCGTGGGCGTGGTGCCTGTGCGAAAGCCAGGAAAACTTCCGGCCGACACCGTGTCGTATAAGTACGATCTTGAGTACGGCAGCGACACGCTCGAGATGCATCGCGATGGCGTCACCACCGGATCACGAGTGCTGATCGTCGATGATGTCTTGGCAACAGGCGGAACGGCCGCGGCCTGCGGTCACCTGCTTGAGTCTGCGGGAGCGAGCGTGATCGGCACGTCGTTTTTGGTCGAGATTCAGCCACTGGGAGGCCGGGAGCGGCTCTCCCCGCATCGCGTTGAGAGTGTGTTGGTCTATTGAACGCGTCTGAGAGTGGCCTTCGGCCACTCGCCCATGCCACGACCGGCTCCTTGCGACACCGCGACCAGCAGGTGCTGGTCCACTCCCTGCATGCTCACTCCCTGCAGGAGAGCGCCCATGTTTGGGCTGGTGGACGCGGTGCGGTGCTCGTCGACCACGACGGCCGCGAGTATCTCGACGCCCTGGCGGGCCTGTGGAACGTGATCATTGGCCACGGGCGGCACGAGCTCGCCGACACCGCCCAGCGGCAGATGTCCACGCTCGCCTACGCATCGGGCTACACCGGCAGCACCAACCTCCCAGCGATCGAACTGGGCGAACGGCTGCAACGAATCTGTTATCCCGCTGGGCCAGAACGATCGCCGGGCTGGAAGGGCATGGGAGGGTTCTACTTCGCCACGGGCGGCGGTGAGGCGGTCGATGCCGCCGTGAAGACTGCACGCTGGTGGTGGAAACTGCACGATCGTCCCGACAAGACCGCCGTGATCGGCCGCCGCTACGGTTACCACGGCACCGGCTTCGTGGCGATGAGCGCCACGGGTCTGCCGGCCTACTGGCCGATGTTTGAGCCACGCATGGCCGGCGTTGAGATCGCCGAGAGCCCCTACCCCTACCGCTTCGATCGCGAGCGACATGCCCGCGGCCCAGACGATCCTCGTACCGACGGCGAGATCGCGGCAGACCTCGTGGAAGATGTGATCACGCAACTCGGGGCTGATCGCGTGGCCTGTGTGGTCGCCGAGCCTGTCCAGGGGGCTGGGGGCGTGATCGTGCCACCCGACGACTACTGGCCGAGGCTGCGGGCGATCTGCAACTCTCACGATGTGCTCTTGGTGGCTGACGAAATCATCACAGGCTTCGGCCGCACCGGACCATGGTTTGCGCTCGAGCGTTGGGGGGTAGAGCCCGATCTCGTCTGCTTCGCCAAGGGGATTACCAGCGGCTACCTACCGCTAGCGGGCGTGGGGTTTCGACACAACATCGCCGAAGCGATTCGCTCGGCCGAAGGTCGTGAAACCTGGATGCACGCGGCAACCTACTCGGGCCATCCCGTCGCCTGCGCCGTCGCCAACACCAACCTCGACCTGATCGAGCGGGAAGGACTCCGAGAAAGGGCCGCGACGGCCGGCGAGTATCTTCGCCGTCAGCTCGCAACCCTCAGTTCCCTGTCGCACGTAGGTGAGGTCCGCGGCCTGGGTCTGATGGCGGCGGTGGAACTGGTGGCCGACCGGGCGACGCGAGCAGAGTATCCAGCCACGGAGAAGATCGGCCCCCGCGTGCATGCCGCCACGCAGGCCCGCGGCATGTTCTCTCGACTGCGGGGGGATGTCTACAATCTCGCACCGTGCTACCCGGTTGAAACCGGGCAACTCGACCGTATGGTGGAGATTCTGGGTGAGTCGATACACGAAGTGACGGGAGCCTGACATGCCTTCTCGCGTGGTCGTCGCCATGAGTGGAGGAGTCGACTCGAGTGTCGCCGCGGCGATGCTCGTGGAGGCGGGGCATGAGGTGCTCGGCGTGTTCATGCGGCATGGGTCGCCAGCCGCCGCAGGCGAGCTGCCATTGCTCAACGCACCACCACGGGCTGGGCACCAAGGCTGCTGCAGTGTGGAAGACGCACTCGACGCCCGCCGCGTTGCCGACCGGCTGGGTATCCCGCTCTATCCGCTCGATCTCTCGGCAGATTTCCATCGGATCATCGACTACTTCGCGGGAGAGTATGGCCGCGGTCGCACGCCCAACCCGTGCGTGCGTTGCAACACCTGGCTCAAGTTTGGCCGGCTGTTCGACTACGCCGATGCCGTGGGCGCAAGCCACGTGGCCACGGGCCATCACGCGCGACTTGTGCACCTGCCCGACGGCAGGAGCGAACTCCGCCGTGGTCGTGATCGCGGCAAGGATCAGTCGTATGTGCTGTTTGAAGTGCCGCGAGCACGGCTCGGCCGGATGCTGCTGCCAGTCGGCGACCGCACCAAAGACGACGTGCGGGCCCGGGCCGCCGACCTCGGACTCGCCACTGCCGACAAGCCAGACAGCCAAGAGATCTGCTTCGTGGCACCAAGGCAGCACCCGTTGCTCGTGGCCCAGATCCTCGGAGGTTCTCGAGCCGGTTCGGTGGTGTCGATGACGGGCGACGTGCTCGGTGAGCATGCCGGCATAGAGCACTTCACCGTGGGCCAGCGTCATGGCACCGGTATCGCGACCGGCGAGAGGCTCTATGTGGTGCGAATCGAGGCAGACACGTGTCGCGTGGTCGTGGGCCCCCACGAGGCTGTGCCGCAGCAGCAACTCACCGCGGGGCAGTCCAGCTGGATGGTGGACGAGCCAAGTGGCCCCATCGACTGCTTCGTGCAATGCCGCAGCAGCCAACCCCCCGCCCCGGCAGTGCTCACGCCCCTTCCCGACCACCGCTTTGAGGTCCGCTTCACCGGCCAAACCGAAGCCTTGCCCGCCGACGCCGCCACCTGGCCCGGCGCGATCTCTCCGGGGCAGGCTGCGGTGGTGTATGAGGGGGATCGCGTGCTCGGGGGAGGCTGGATCGAGCACAGCAGCGCGTGGGCGACCGCCACGGTGTAGAGCCTGCTTGAGTGCGCGGTGGCGTTGATTTCCCAGAAGTGGCAAACGACGCGATGCGTTGCCGAACGCTCGGCAGCGCCAACGTAGCCCGCGACCCGGCCTGCGGACGGGTTTTGCTTCACTCAGGCCAGCGAACTACGCTGAAGAAGAGTCGGCTTGCCTTCTTCCGGAGAAACCAGATGCCCCCTCAAGTGATCGTTGGACTGGCCATTCTGCTCGGGCTGTTTGCCCTGGTGATGCTGCTGT
Source organism: Pirellulales bacterium (assembly GCA_049433245.1). Classification (GTDB taxonomy): domain Bacteria; phylum Planctomycetota; class Planctomycetia; order Pirellulales; family UBA1268; genus M30B53. The sequence continues at coordinate 612 of JBMTLP010000074.1, read as the reverse complement.
TGGTGTTCAACTACGGTCAGATCTGGTTTCAGGCCTACTGGTCGAAAGCACCGGTCACTTTCCTGGAACTGCTCGGCATGAGCCTGCGAAAGGTCAACGCTCGCACCATCGTGCAGGCCAAGATCATGGCGATCCAAGCCTCGACGGGAGCGGGCTGCCCCACGCGAAAACTTGAGGCCCACTACCTCGCTGGCGGTGACGTACCACGCGTGATCCGAGCGCTGATTGCGGCGCATCGGGCCGACATTGACCTCGACTTTGACCGTGCCTGCGCGATCGACCTGGCTGGCCGCGACGTGCTCGATGCCGTGCAGACGAGTGTGAACCCCAAGGTGATCGACTGTCCTGATCCGAGCAGCGGCAAGACGTTCCTCTCGGCGGTGGCCAAAAACGGCGTCGAGCTACGGATTCGCGCAAGGGTCACGGTGCGGACCAACATCCAGCAACTCATTGGCGGGGCGACTGAAGAGACGATCATCGCACGCGTTGGCGAAGGCATCATCACCTCAATTGGTTCGTCGGAAACACATTTTGCTGTGATGGAGCATCCCGACCAGATCTCCAAGGCCGTGCTTGAGCGCGGCCTCGCCGCCCAGCCCGCCTTCCAGATCG
>JBMTLP010000073.1:0-10272 GCA_049433245.1 Pirellulales bacterium | reverse complement strand
TGAAGGCAGACCTCTCGACGGTGGCTCGCGACGAACCACCAGCGGCGTACCTGCCTCGCGGCGAGTACATCCGTGTGATGGGCGACCTGATGGTGGTGGCCCTCCAGTCGGGCCTGACAAACGTGGCCACATTCATGGTCGGTCCAGAACGTTGGGATACCCCGTTCCTCTACGAAGGCCTCTTCGAGAAGCCCCGTAGCCACCATCAGATGTCTCACGACCAGACCAACGTGATCGACGATCTCCTCAGGATCGACCTGTTCCACATGGAGCAGTTTGCCTACCTCGTCGGGCGGATGGACGCGATCGCAGATGGAGAGGGCACGACGCTCCTCGACAACACGCTGTTCACCTACGGATCAGGCCTCGGTGATGGCTCCACGCACCAGTACAACGACCTCCCGATCGTGGTGGCCGGAGGAGGTGCCCGGGTGGCGAGCGGCCAGCACCTCCACATGCCCGAGGGCACACCCCTAGCCAACCTGTGGCTCACGCAGGCACAACTCCTTGGCCTGCCGTGGGACTCTTTCGCAGACAGTCGGTGCCCGCTCAGTGACTGGGTGGTGTAAGCCACATTCCGCACCAGCGCCGTCGTGCGAAGCCCTGAGGTGCGGCGAAAGCAGGTGAGGGGGCAAACGCTCGCGGAGCGGAAATGGCTGTCATGCCGCGGCGGCATCGGGCATGATAGGTGGATTCTCACCCAGATGTCCGTATGTCATGTCGATTGTTTCCGAGGGATTTCTATGCGCCGTCTTTCGCTGAGCGTCCTGGTCACATGCTCCATCGTTTTGCTCTTCGGCCTTGCAGCGGCCGCGGGCGATCCTCCGGTCGATCTGATCTTCGATACCGACATCGGCAACGACGTCGACGATGTGCTGGCACTGGGCATGATCCACGCCCTCGCCAGTCGCGAGGAGTGCAACCTCCTCGCAGTGACGGTCAGCAAAGACTGCCCACAGGCCGCTGCCTACACCGACGCGGTGAACACGTTCTACGGCCGCGGCGACACCCCCATCGGCATCGTGCACAACGGGGCCACTCCGGCCCCAGGCAAGTTCTTGCCGCTCGCCAGCCAACAGACTGGCTCCGGCGACCTCGTCTATCCACACGACCTCGACGGCACACAGGCCCCTGATGCGGTGACCGTCTTGCGAGAGGTGCTCGCCAGCCGTCCGGACAACTCGGTTGTGATCGCTCAGGTGGGATTCTCCACAAATCTGGTCAGACTGCTGGATTCCCCCCCCGATGCCATCTCGCCCCTGAGTGGCCGAGACCTTGCAGCACAGAAGGTGCGACTGCTGTCGGTCATGGCAGGAGCCTTCCAGCCGATCAACGGCAATCGGCACTTGGAATACAACGTCGTGCAGGACATTGCCGCGGCCAAGAAACTCGCGACCGAGTGGCCCACCGAGATCCTCTACAGCGGCTTTGAAATCGGTCTGGCGATGCCTTACCCAGCGAGGAGCATTCTGGAGGACTACGCTTGGCAGCCCAACCACATCCTCGCTGCGAGTTACATCGCCTACGAGCCTCCACCCCACAACCGGCCCACCTGGGACCTCACGAGCGTCTTGGCTGTCGTCCGGCCAAGCCATGGCTACTTTGGCATGTCGGAGCCTGGTCGGGTGATCGTGGAAGATGACGGCGGCACTCGCTTCGAGGCTGCAGCGAACGGCCCGCATCGCTACCTCACTGTTGACCCAACGCAGATCAGCCGAGGTGTCGAGGCGTTCGTCAACCTTTGCAGTCAGCCAGTCGTTCCGGTCGACGAGACCTACGGCAACGGCAACTACACGATCGGCCCCGACTACCGCATCGATCCGGATCTCACCGATCGTGGCAATCCCACAGGACGCCTGTTTGAGTTCTCAATGAAACTCGCCGACAGCGCGATCTTCCCTGGAACCGACAGCACCCTCGATCCTCGCAAAGAGGTTCGCACCGAACGAAGAATCTTCGTCTACGTCCCTGCCCCCTATGTCGACGGCACAAAAGCACCCGTGCTGCTGACCCTCGACGGGCCCAGCCGCTTCGACCTTGTGCGACACGCTCTCGATAACCTGACCGTGTCGAAGGACCCGGCACGCTCGCTGCCACCGTTTATTGCGATTGCCGTGGAGAACGGGGGCGACGACAGCAAGGGGAGCCAGCGGGGCCTGGAGTACGACACGATGTCGGACCGCTTCGCCCGCTTCCTCAACGACGAAGTGTTGCCAGCCGTGCTCGCGCACCCAGACATCACAGCGGTCTATCCCAAGATCGCCTTCACAGACGATCCCTGGGGCAAGGGGGTGATGGGCTGCAGTTCCGGTGGCGCCGCGGCGCTGACCGCAGGCTGGTTTCGCCCCGACCTGTTCCGGCGGCTGATCACCTATTCCGGCACGTTTGTCGACCAGCAAGATGACGACGCACCTGAAGAAGCCGACTATCCGCTCGGTGCCTGGGAGTATCACTCCAGCATGAAACTCATCGAGAACAGCGAGAAGAAGCCGCTTCGAATCTTCACGCACGTTGCCGAGAACGACAACCGAGCCAACGATCCCGAAGAGACCTATCACAACTGGGTGATGGCCAACGAGCGGACCGCTGCAGCTCTCGCGGCCAAAGGCTACGACTACCGCTACGTGTTTAGCAGGGCATCACGCCACTGCGACAAACGGGTGTTTGAGCACACGCTTGCCGACACGCTGGTTTGGATGTGGCAAGGCTATCAGGCCCAGTGAACGGCCTTGATGAGGGCACAGGTCGGCAGCGACCTACGTCATGAACTCCACCGCTGAGGCTCCGCGAGGCAAGTCGAGACAGACGATGACCCTGTCGCCGTGGTGACACCAGGTTCCCTCATCGAGCGCCAGTTGTTCGTCGACCTGGCGAAGCTGAAACTGGCGAGCAAGATCGGGCTCGCTCGAGCCTACAGGAACTGCGTTCTTATCACGAGCAAGCACACGCACCCCTCGCACACCCGCTCCCTGCGGCGCGGGAAGATCGAGCGTGAAACGCCCGCTGGCGAAGGGCGCTGAGAGCAAGACCCGCTCGCCATCGCGGTGAATCGCTGTAAGTTGCCTGGCCGCCTCATAGCGAGCAATCTCGCTGGGTTTCATCCACAGCAGGTGGTCGTAGTGGGCGTGGAGCCGCTCCACCACTGTTTGGAAGATGCGAAAACCGTCGCGATTCCCGTTGCAGTAGATCCCGGGCCAGTGGCAGACCATCACCGCAGGTTCGCCGCGGGCAATGACCTCGGGCAGGCGACCGCTCGACAAGTCAGCCGTGATGAACTGATCGGCGGTTCCGATTTCGAGTCCATCCCAACCACCAAACCAGTCGCCGGTGCATCCCACCACCGAGACCACCGCCTGCGGATCCTCTCCGTCGAGGTCGCGCGCATTCTCCACCAGGGGCCGCACACTGCGGTCGTCGGTGTAGAGATTGCGGAAATAGTGGGCAAGGCTCACGCCATACACATCACGGCAGCTCTCGAGTGTCGCCCGGGAGAGTTGGGGCATCACGCGGCTGCCAAAGCCACCGGGAGTGGTCACCCCTTCGCACTGGAGCCCCGCGTTCTTGAGAATTCGCAAAGCGTAGGCAAGGTAGTCGGTGAGTTCATCCACCGACTTGCCCACTGAGAAACCCCAGTTTTCCTGAAAGGCTTCGGTTCTCTCCGCATAGGGACGGCCTGTCTTCGTGTTGATGGCCCAGGTGTGGGTCACCATCTCGGGATGAATGTCCCAATCGACCGACATGAAGTCTCTGACGAGCGAGAGGCTCTCAACGAGCGCCCGCTTGGGCCACCCCGGCAAGTCCCGGTCGACCCAGCCCACGAGAGCAGGGCAGGGCACCACGCTGTACTTGCCCTTCACACCATGATCACGACACCACTCGCCAAACTCCCTCACAAACGCGTCGGGAATCTCACGGGGAAGTCTCCGCCAGTCCTGCGTGTATCGATCAGGAAACACTTCGGCAAACTGAGGAATCGCGAAGTGGGCCAGGTTCACCAGGCACGTGGAGTCGTCGATGATCAGCGACACCGGCACCCGCGCTCGCGGATTGAGCACGCGCACCGCCGGATCCTGCTGAGGCCGCTCTCCCGGTTCTTGAGCAACGAGGCGTGAACGCGGCGTCAGCGACCACGGAAGCGCCGCCAGTGACGACGCTGCCACCAGCTCGCGTCGCGTGAACCTTGAGCCACCAACAGATCGTGCGGGCATCCGACGTCTTCCTCCCACCAAGAGATCACCCCGGCTACCCCAAGAAACATCGGTCGATTCTAGCCCATCACGCCCAAGGCTGGCGCACGCCGCGTGGGCCCGCCGATCCTCCACCGCGCAGTCGGCCAAGGCCCCACTCACGCTTGGGCTCCACCAAGCCCCAGGGTATTCTCCACCGCATGCACACCACGAATCAGTTCATCCACCACCTTCGCTGCGGGGCTGTGTTCCTCCTCGCGATGATCATGGCTCATCCCTTGCACCCCGCTGAGATGGCCCCCGGGCGTGAGGAGGCACGTCACGCTGAGCAACCACTCCCCGAGACGGGCACCGCCGACCCGAATCTCACCAGCTTCGACGACCTGATGCGGTCGTTCCTGCGGGAACATGAGATTCCAGGAGCCGCCTTGGCTGTCGCCAAGGACGGGCACGTCGTCTATGCCCGGGGCTTTGGCTACGCCGACCTCGAGCGACAACAGCCCGTCGAACCCGGCTCCCTGTTTCGCATCGCGAGTGTCTCCAAGCCAGTCACCGCCATGGCTGTGATGCGGCTCGTGGAACAGGGCAAACTCGATCTCGACGGCAGCGTCTTTGAACAGCTGCCGCACGCGCCCCATCTCCCCGTGGGGCACCAGCCGGACCCACGCCTCCAGTCAATCACCGTCCGCCAGTTGCTCCAGCACACGGGTGGCTGGGACCGCGATATCTCGGTCGATCCCATGTTTCAGTCGGTGGCGATCGCAGCGAGCCTCCAGTCCGCCCCGCCCGCCGAGCCCGACGACATCGTGCGGTTCATGATGGGCTGGCCCCTCGACTTTGACCCCGGCACCCGCCACGCCTACTCGAACTATGGCTACTGCCTCCTCGGCAGGCTCCTCGAACACGCCACCGGCAGCACCTATGAAGAGCACGTTCGCCGCGACCTGCTGCAACCTCTTGGCATCCGCTCGATGCGGATCGGCTGCACGCTGGAGCACCAACGCAGCGAGGGTGAGGTGCGATACTATTTGCCACGCGATCGCTTTGCCCTGGCTGTGGTGGGAGACCAACCCGGGGTCAAAGTACCCAGGCCCTACGGTGCCTGGTATCTCGAGGCGATGGATTCCCATGGAGGCTGGATCGCTAGCGCCATCGACTTGGTGCGGTTTGGGTCAGCGGTCGCCCACTGGGAGCAGTCGCGTTTGCTCTCCGCCGAGAGCATCCAGGCCATCGACGCGCCCCCACCGGGCACTGTTGGGCACGATGAACAAGGCCAACCGAAAGCGGTCTACTACGGACTCGGTTGGATGGTGCGTCACGTCAACGAGTCTGGCGGCGTGAATCGTTGGCACAACGGACGTTTTGATGGAGCCTCATCACTGCTCGTCCTGCGGCACGACGGCCTCTGCTGGGCGGTGCTCTTCAACACGTCGGCCACCCCGGATGGCGACGCACCCGCCGGTAAGATCGACTCGCTCCTGCACCGGGCTGCCGACGCCGTGACGCACTGGCCCGAGCCGGCGGCTGAGGCTCACAACTGAGCCACCTCGTCGCTCGCGGCCCGGCTCCGCGAGGCGAGCAGGAGCGTCACGGTCACGAGACTTAATGCCACGACTGCCCCCTGCAGCACCGAGACCCGGCCAAAGAAATGGCCCAGTGACAGAAGCCCCACCGCGGCCGCAGCGCCACAGCCGACGACGACACCTCGCTGCCACGCATCAGGCAGCCGCCACCCCAAAAGCCCCACCGACAAGGCGAGCGGCAGCGAGGTAAGCCCGCCCTTCAGCCAGCCCCCCACCACCATCAGCGTTCCTGTGGCAACCAAGGCGATCGCGAGCGACGTAGCGACGCTCCGCTGGGCATCATGCCGCGGCAGCACCTCCCACACCGACGCAGCCCCCATGCACCAGAGGCCGAGGAGCACCCAGTCGACCTGGCCACGCAGGTGCACCGAACCCCAGAGCAGCCCACCCCCGAGCAACCACGCAGCAGCGATCCGCAGCAGCACTCGCACGCTCGACGCCTTGGCTGACGGCCAGCGGCGGCGAGCACCGGCAAATCCCACCTCCACCAGGCAGGCTACCGGCCAGACGAGCAACAGGAACCGGTCCATGCCGCTGCTGGGGGGCAGTTTGGGCAGCAGCAGGGCTGCGTTGCCAAAGGCCAGCCCCACCGTCACGAGCCCCGCAGCGGCGACCACAAGCACCGTGATCGCCGCCGCGAGTAACCGGATCATTTCTTCACGCCGGCGCAGTCGATGATGATCACCGCCTCATCACCGATGTTCCCGATCGCCTGCGGATCGAAGTTGAAGTCGCTCCGCTTCAGGCGAAGCTCGGTCCCAAAGCCAACGCGTTTGGCTCCCATCTTTTCCACTTCCTCGCCTCCCATGAACGGGAAGGTGATCTCCTTGGTCACACCGTGCATCGTGAAGTTGCCGGTCACGTCATAGCCGCCGTCAACGGCTTTCACCTTCGTGCTTTGAAACTCGATGGTCGGGAACTGCTTCGTGTCGAAGTAGTCCGGCTGCCGCAGGTGCTCGTCTCGCTTCTCGTTGGCCGTGTCGACGCTGTCGACGTTGATCGTGAGCTGGAAGGTCGACTTGGCAGGATCATCCCTGTCGAGGCTAAAGCTTCCGGAGACTTCGTTGAAGCGGCCGTGAATCCAACTGATATCAAGAAAGCGAGCCTTAAAGCTCACGGACGAGTGCACGAGGTCGTACTCATACACGTCCGCCGCCTGGGTGAACGAAGAGGTGGCCAAAACCACTGCGGCAAGAACCGCCCCAAAAACAAAACGCATGCGACAACTCCTATGGAAGGCGAGGGCCTCCTCCCCGGCTTCCAATCGCTGGAATCCAGTGGCCCCCTGAAGATCAAGATGATACCTCATGCACACAGGCTTGTTGCCAGCCTAGCGATCGCCGACGGTCCAACCACCCGCATCCCGCGCCGCACCTATTGAGGGCTCTGGCCAACGCCGTTGACCACGTTCCTCAGCGGCAGACCGAGGAGCGCCCGCCGGCAGGCTTCCGTGCCCTTGATTCGCATGTCGAGGAGCCCTTCCACCGAATAAAACGCCGCATGGGGATTGACGATCAGCCGCTCATACGCGGGATGCGACCGATCTCGCCAGGCCACGAGCAGCGGATCGTCTGCTGCCGGCGGCTCCCCCACAAGCACATCGATCGCCGCCCCAGCCAGGCGGCCACTCGCGAGCGCCTCGGGGATTGCCGCGGTGTCCACCACACCCCCGCGTGCCGTGTTCACCAAGAACGCCCCCTGCGGAAGCAGGCTGAGAGAGTCGGCATTGACCACGTGCCGCGTCTCGTCCGTCAACGGGCAGTGCAGGCTAACGACATGGCTCGTGGCAAACAGTTCTTCCACCGTCTCGTAGCGGCGCACGCCGAGCGCCTTGTCGTATCCATCCGGCTTATACGGGTCATAGAAGCCCACCTGCATGCCTAGGGCTTTCGCCCGCAGGGCCACGGCTGTGCCGATCCGCCCCAGGCCGACGATGCCCAGTTGGCGGTTTCGCAAGCGATAGATTGGCCCTGCAACGGAATACATCCACGGTTCTGGCTGCTCGCGCATCCGCACGTTGTAGAGGTTTACGCCACGCACCAGTGCGAGCATCATGCCCATCGCCGAGTCGGCGACCTCTTCTGTGCCGTAGTCGGGCACGTTGGCCACTGCGATACCTCGCGACCGAGCGTAGACATGATCGACGTTGTCGATGCCAGCCCCACACCGCACGATCAACTTGCAGCAGGTGAGGCGTTGAATCGTCTCCTGCGTGATGGCCAGGTTGTGGTACATCATGATCGCAGCCGCGTCTTCGATCCGTCCCGTGAGATTCTGCTCGCAGTAGGCATCGAGAGCTTCTACCTCGGCCAGGCCAGCGAGCCCCTCCCTTTCGGGCTGGAGATCGTCGTTGAGAAAATCGGTGATCACGACGCGTTGCATCAGTCCTTCCTCCCTGCCCACTCCTCTGGTCGATTGGTCGAGCTGCTGCCACGATGGTACCCGCCAAAGGTTGCGTGGCACTCCCTCAACAATGCGAGAAGATGATGTCCTTGACTCACAGTGATCTGCTCAAGCTCAAGCGTTGGAACACTCCAACCATCTACAACGGCTGGGAGCAGGTCACGTCGCATGACGTTACCAACACAGCGTGGAACGAGGAAGAAACCCGCGACTTCATGCCGCAGATGGGCCCCATGGTTGGCCGTGCGATCACGCTCGTGATCGAACCATCCAATGCCTCTCACAAGGCTCGTACAAGCGTTTGGGACGACTACCGCAGCTATGTGGCCTCCAATGAGGGGCCCACGATCGTAGTCGTGGAGGACCTCGACAAGCCGCGAACGGTGGGCTCGTTTTGGGGCGAGGTGAACGCGAACGTGCATCGGGCGCTCGGCTGCGTCGGCACGATCACCGACGGAGCGATTCGCGACCTCGACGAAATGACCAACGCCGGGCTCAAAGCCATCGCCCGCCGCCTCTGCGTGGGGCATGCCCATGTAGCTCCGGTGCGGTGGGGCGAGCCCGTGACGGTCTTTGGCAGGCGGATCGAGCCAGGACAGTTGATCCACGCTGACAAGCACGGGTTCCTTGCCGTTCCGGCGGAAGACGAAGCGGCACTTCTCGAGGCAGCCTGCTTCATGGATGCCAATGAGTGCAACACGATCATCGCCGCCGCCCGCAGTAGCGCGGGCCAGAGCAGGGAGGCGACGCTCGCCAAACTGAACGCCGCCTCCCGCCAGTTTGGCGAGGCTGCCCGTGCTCGCTTTGCGAGAAAGGGAGAATGGTCGTAAGACGCTTCCCCCTCAGTTGGCACTCACGCGGATGAGCTTCATGATCCGGCCCGACACGTTCCAGTCTTGCACGTAGAGATTGCCGTCGGCGTCCCAGAACGAGCCGTGGGTGCCGCTGAAGATCCCTTCAATCCATACCTCCTGCGGCACGTTGAAACTTCCGCCCCGCTGCGGGTCGGGGTTGTGCCCCAGCACCGCCATGATCGTGTTGTTCTTGTTGAGGATCACCACGCGACCATGCAGGTCGGGCACCGACACATAGTCTCCCTGAATCGCAACCGAGGTTGGCATGCCGAGCCCCGTGATCACCTCCTCGAGAAAGTTGCCATCGAGATCGTAGTGCAACAGCCGCCCCTTCGGCTCGTGGTTGCGATCGCAGATGAGCAGCCGTGGTGGGTCGTAACGCGTGTCGAGCGTCATGCCGTGCGCCGTGTTGAACTCCTTCATCCCGTTGCCCTTCGTGCCAAAGTGCGACAGGTAGGTGCCATCCGGTCCAAAGCGAAAGATGTGATTGCTGGCGTAGCCGTCGGAGAGATAGATCTCACCGTTGGGCGCGACCGTGATCGCCGTCGGCGCCCATTTCGCAATCTCGAGACCGCACGCTTCCTTGCTGGGAATCCCGAGCCGGAGCACGATGCCGCCAGATTCGGCGTCGATCTTGATCCCTTCCCCCGCAGCGTTGCGGGCGCCGTAGATGTAGTCGCGTCCGTCTTCGGTGCGGATCTCCATGTCGTGGAGGCTCGTGTAGTCGTCACCAAGGTGCCGCCGCACCAGCGTGCCGTCTGGGGAGAAGACGAAGATGCCAATATTGGAACTCGTATAGACCTGGCCCTTGCTGTCGATGACCACGCTGCCGTGCGTGGGGCCGATCTGCGACTTGCCTTGGTCATCGAGGCCCCAGCCCGGAACCGTGTCGAACGTCATGATGCCGCAGCCCATGCGAACTGGCTCCACAGCGGCAGCCTCAGCAGCGAAGAGACAGACGGCCAACCCCACAGCAAACACACAGCGCAGCATCATTCGGAACTCTCCCTCTCGAAATCGTGGCCACAGATCGTGGCATCCCACCGTTCATCGACACACGAAACCGTTCGCGTGCGCCGTTCCCCGAGCAGCCCTGGAGTTTCTCACACGGAACCCCGACATCCAAGTGGCTATCAGGAAGCCCATACGCCACGATACTCAGGCGAGAATCTCGGTGATCACGTTGCCATAGACGTCAGTCAGCCGCTCATCGCGTCCCTGGTGAAACCAAGTCAGCCGCGTGTG
>JBMTLP010000072.1:0-10281 GCA_049433245.1 Pirellulales bacterium | reverse complement strand
GCCTGGTTTCCTGCAGCTCACAGCCAAACCAGTTGGCGACGAGTTCCAACGTTGCGGTTGTTGTGAGCGTGGGGCCCGGAGCATCCGTATCGTCCGGGAATCCGCCGTTTCGCTCGTCGAGAAGGACGGTCATACCCAGGGCCTCGGAAAGCCAATCGCAGGGGCCATGCGAGCCCGGCTGGATGGGAAACGTTTCCGGGGGACTTGCGTCGTGCCACAGCGTGACGAGCCGCTGTTCGAGGTCGAAACTAGCCCTGATGGTGTGGATCAGTGGAGTGCGTTTGGCGTTGACCACACGCCCTTCCATGTCGACCAACCGCCAGCGACGGTCGTGGCTGAGTCCAGCGTGGGGCAGCACCTGTGCCGCGGTGAGATCATGGCCATCGAGGCTCTTGATCGGATAGATCGTGATGCCAAGCAGACGAGGTGCCATGAGCGAGCCCGCGACGGGGTCACAACCGGAAGTTGAAGGTCTGCCAGAGCAGACGCAGCATCCATTGGCCGATCGTGCGGGTGCCAACATCGATCCGAGCAGTCCCCCGCATGCCGGGTGTTAACACGCCCGGGGCCAAGCCAAGGCTTCCTGCTTCGTCGCCGGAGATCACCATCGAGGCCTCGTAGTGAGCAGAGATCGGACGTTCGCGGCCTGCGGCGTCGGTCACGGTGGGCACGGAGCCACCGCTCTTCACCGACAATCTGGGCGACATCGTGTCGACTCGGTTTTCCGCGATCTGCTCGATTTCGCCGCGGATCGTCAGCCAAGAAAGCGCATCGAGTTTGAGGGCTACGGGTTGACCCGGCTGGACAAACTCAACCTCCGATTCATCCACGAGCATCATGGCTTCGAGTCGCTCAGGTTCTCCAATCAAGCAAAAGACCGTGCCTTCTCGGAGGGTCGCGCCGAAGTTCTGCTCGTCGAGAGGCAGACCGTGCCACTCGGGGAGTCGGCCGGTGGGGTCGTCACGTTGCGGGACGGAGTCGCTCGGTAAGACGATCCCGGATGTCGGCGCGATCAGCACCAGCTTTTCCATGTCACTCAACTTCTTACCAAGTTGTTCCTCGACGCTGGAGAGTGACTCTTCGACAGTGCCAAGTTCGAGGCTTGCTTGTGGATCGGTGAACCGTTCCCGCTGAAGCGACTGATACCTCGCCTGGAACTGCGACACTTGGCCTTCGAGGTCGGCGATTTCCAGGTCGAGATCGACGTTGGAGAGACGAGCCAGTTTCTGACCAGCCTCCACAGTCTCGCCGGCTCGCACGAAGAGTTCCTCGAGCCGCCCTTCTTCAGTGACGTACACGGTTTCGGCGTTGTCGGGCCGTAGTTCGGCACCACACCAGACGCGTTGCGGCAGAGGAATCAGGGCGACCGCCGCGACCAGCACCACCACCACTGCGATCGTGGTTGCGAGATTAAACGCCTTCACCTGATCACGCCTCCCCGGAACCTTGAGAAATCGCCAGATGCCCAGCGAAGGCCGCACCACGAGCCCCCACAATGCTGCCATCGCCAGAGCCCGCCCGAGCACCTCGAGCCGGTAGGGCTCGAGTACCTTCCACACAAAGAAGAAAATCGACGCCGTGATCAGCCAGCCGTAGGCGGCCGATGCCACGGCGTAGAGTGCAAAGAGTTCTCGCTTGCGTTGCGGCAAGAAAGGGTCTTCGGGCTGCTCGATGCCAAGGCACAACTGGCTCGCCGTACGCCCCAGGATACTCGAGGCCTTCTGACGCAGATTCGGAATCTCCAGGATGTCCGACAGGATGTAGTAGCCGTCGTAGCGGAGCAACGGGTTGGCGTTGAAGAGGATGGTCGACACGCTCGAGACAAACATCACATCGAGGCAGAGCTGGTTGAAGAGCCCCTCGTGGCTGTTCCACCACAGGAAGGTGGCGATCGAGGCCATGATCACCTCGACATACATCCCCCCTGCCCCAATTGCCGCCCTCTTCCATTTGTCGGGCAGCATCCAACTGTCCGACACATCGCAATAGAGGCATGGCGTGAAGACCAGAAACATCACGCCCATCTCGTGGCACTCGCCACCAAAGCGTTTGCACGAGATGCCATGCCCAAACTCGTGAATCACCTTGGTGATGCCGAGAGCGGCTGCGAGCCAGATCCAGTTGCCGGCTGCAAAAAACTGCTGAAATTCCGGTAGTTTGCTGCGGAACTCCGCGAAGTTGACACTGACGAGCAGCCCAGCCGCCGTGACGAGGACCAACGCACCGATCAGCGCGGGCTTGCTAAAGAGCCAGCCAAGCCAAGGGTCGAGCCTGTTCAGCAGCCGGTCGGGGTCGATGCCACGAAACCTGAGTGCCATCACGTTCGACAGCCACGCCACCCACTGCTTCCAAATCCGTTGGTTGCGGCGTTCAAACAGTTGAGGCCCCTGCCCTGGCCGATCGCCGATCACGAGCCCCGAGCGATGCAGCATCGACACGAAGCGTGAGACCTCTTCCAGCGTGATCCGTCGCGGAGGGAACTGTGACTCGAAGGCCTCCTGGAGCTCTTCCAGGCTCTTCTTGCCGTCGAGCATTTCCAGCAGGGCAAACTCTTCCGGCCGAAAGCGGAAGTAGGCCAGGGCAATCGGATCCTTGACCACCCACCAGACTTGCCCCTGGTAGACCTGGCGAATCGTCACCAAATCGCCCCGGCGGCGAAGGCCGACCGGGAGATTGGTGCTCGAACGAAATGCCTCGGCAGTGGCCATCGTGATCTTACCGGGATGCCGTTTCGGTGCGGGGCCGCCGCACCGGCGGTAGGGGTTGCTGCAGCGAGTGGATCGTCATCTGCGCGGTCTGACCGGGGCGAAGCATCCATTCCTCGGCATGCCCCTCTTCCATTTGCCGGTTCTCCACTTCCGCCCAGACCAAGTACTCACCGCCCGACTCAACGATTGGGCTGGTAAACACGATGCGGCCGGTGAACGCTTCCTCGCGATCGTCTGCGAGGCTGATCTTCACGGTCACGGGGCGATCCCGCACCTTGTCCGGGTCGAATCGCGAGGCATCGACGTAGCCCTACACCCCCAACCGATCGGCACGCACCACTCGAGCGAGCGGATCACCTGGCTGCATCCACTCGCCGAGATGCGGGAACACGCGAACGACCACACCGTCGAGCGGGGCCACGATCTTTCGGCGGCCGACCGCATCTTCCGCCGCGGCGATATCAACCTCTTGCGACTGCACCGCCATCTCGGCAAGTCGTCGCTCCACCTCGGCCTGCTCGATCTGCAGTTCACCTCGTTTCCAGGTCAGTTGGAGCCGATCGAGCTCGACGCGGGTCACGCTGCCGGGAACGCGGTTGTTGGATTCATTGGCCTTGTCATACTCCGCCTTGGCGACCTGTTCGGCGGCCACTGCGTAGCGGATGTCGACATCGCTCTCAGCCTTGGCCTTCGCCTGGGCGTGCTCCGCGACGGCCTTCCGGCGGTCGAAGTCGGGCTGGCTGTCGTCGATGCGAGCAATCAAATCACCACGACTGACGACGTCGCCTTCTCGGATCTGAAGTTCGACCAGGACCCCAGCCTCTCGCGCCGGAACCTGGGCTTCCTCCACGAGCGACACGAGGCACCGCTCGAGGACCGGTTCACCCTCGGCAGACTCTGCGTGGCGGAACACCACAACGAACGCCGCGACCGCAAGAAACGGTGCGACGAGCGCGGGCTGTCGAACAAACATCATGACTGAGACTCCCTGCTGGATCGGCGGTACCCTGGGCTACGCTCGCGGGCTACCAGAGACGGAAGAGGATCTGCGACTGCACAAAAGCGATCAGGTCGTGAAACCAGACATAGCCGAGTGATCGAGAACCACAGTTGATCATGGCGGTGACGGTGGCTCCCGCACCAAGTTCTTCCTTATCATGGCGTGACGGGTCGATCGTGATGCGGACGAGGACCGTGTTGCCCTCCTCACCTCGGACCTCCGCCTGTTCGTGGATGTCGCGAACCGTGCCGTAGTGCCGAGTGCCAGGGTCGGTGGCGAGCACGTAGTCGACCCCGAGCGATTCCCCCTTTGCTACGGATTCCTGGTAAGCCCGGTTCACGTGCCCGAGCCGGTCGTCCGGCATGTGGATTTCCAACTCCCATTCCCGCGACTTGTCGGCGACAGAGAGCAAGGCCTGCCCTTTCTCAACGGGTCGCAGAAGCAGTCGGTCACGCACCTGCCAGGTCACCACCACGCCATCGATGGGGCTGCGGACCTCGAGATTCTCTCGCTTCGAGAGCAGCAGTTTGTACTGGGTGTCGAGACTCTCGATTTCACGCCGCAACTGGGCGGATCGCCCTGAGAGCCGGGTCCGATCGGCTGTTGAGAGCGTGCTGTCAGCCAACGCCCGCTGCGTGGAGACGAGTTCTTCTTCACTCGACGCTTTCCGCCCAAGCACATCGGTGATCGCCACCTCCAGGTCAGTGTTGCGGAGCGTTGCGAGAAGGTCCCCTTCCTTCACCGCGGCACCGTGCCGAGCCTGTTCGGTGAGTTGCTCAACCACACCATCGATCCTGGCAAAGACATCGCGGCGGTGCACAGGTTCAAGCGTGCCGGAGCCTTCGAGCCGAAGATCGGCAGGCACGAGCACCAGCGCTGCGATCACGGCAACACCGATCAGCGACGCGAGTACCGTCTTGGGCATGTTGCGGGCGGATGTGAGCGCTTTCGACTTGCTCAGGAGGCTAATCAGGCCATAGAGCGGGAGCGTGGTGTGCGAAACGGAGTTGGCGATGGCAACCCGGCCATGTTCTGCGACCACTTCGACGCGGGCCCTCTTGCCGCCATCAAAGTTGCTCGACTGAAACCATTCCACCACGAGCACCCCCACAGGGTCGGGCTTCGTTTTGGGGGCGGCTTCCGCACGGGCGACCGCCACTGCATCCACGCCTCCCGGCTTGCCGACCGGAGCGGGACGAGGGCGTTCGAGCGGCAGAATGGCAAGGGCGGTGGCGTGCGACTCGTCGATGTAGTTTTCAAGTTCTTCTTCAATCTGCGGCGGGAGTTCACGACCCGCCGTAGGGTGCCACAGCGGATCACCTGCGCGAGCGACGGCGCGAGCGAGCGATTCGATCGCCTTGACCGCGGTAGCCCGACGTTCGATCGACTCTTGACCACTGACAGCCTCGAGCCGGAGTTGTCGCCCCTTCTTCACCAGTACACTGACGCGGTCGCACCCGATGATCCGGCGGGACTCGTTGGCAAGCACAAACGCGGTGGCAACCGGATCGAGCGACTCGTGAACCGTGCGGGCGAAACGGTCGACCTGCGAGAGGGCCGTCCCCTGGGCATCTAGCATGCGGAGCTGCCGCCGCTCAAGGTAACTCCCCGCAACACCGGCAACCTGCTCGAGGAATCGCAGATAGCCCCGCTCAACATCGGGCATGTTGGGTTGATGGAGCACTTCGATCAGGCCAGCCTTGGTGCCGGCTCGGTCGATGGGCACGCCGACCACGAGCAAGTCGGTGGGGTTGTTGGCCAGCGGTTGGCCATCGGCGCCTGCCAGGCCCGCTCGGGGTGGGATCAGCATCCCGCCGGCCGCAGCCATCAGCGATGAAACGAGTTTGCTGTGGGCTTCCTGGGCCTCTGGGCTTCCCGTCAGGCCGGTGTTTTGCAGGCCATGATGGCAGATCGGCTCGATCCGACCCGCCTCATTCGCCAGCCAGACAAGCCCGGCTGCCGCTCCCATGGCCTCGAGCACTCGGTCGAGAAGGCCACGAAAGAAATCCGCTTCGGCCATGTCGTTGCGGGAGAGTTGTTCAATCTCCTGCACAAGCGACATGATTTGCTGTCGGGCAACCTCGACCTGACGTGGATCGACTGTGCTCATTGCTCGACCAGCCTCCAAACCTTTTGACAAGAACGTCGCCTGACGGCGGTTGCGAGAAACTTACTTCTGCTGGGGAGCAGCCGTTGCCTGCTGGTGCTGCACGCGGCGGCTGATGTCAAGCTCCAGCTGACCAAACGCCTGCTCGTGTCGTTGCACGGCCATCATCAGGGCGCCGGCCAGCCGCTTGGCGGTGTAGAAGTTGACGATGATCCGCTGAGTGAGTTGGACCGGATCGGGGGTGGTGCCGCTCACCTGCTTGTTGAGCCCGAAGTCAACGATGAGTTCTTCGGGGGTGCCGGTAACGCGACAGAAGTTGGCGTAGTGCGCCACGATGTGCGACTCATCGACCGGCATCTGAACGGGTTCGGCTGGGCGAGCGGGCGCTGCCTGTGGCTGATCTGCCATCGGGATAACTCCATGTTCTTGAAAGAAAACTGTCAAACGGATGGCGGAAGACCGCCCGACCGTCGACCTACTCTAACGTCCCCTCAGAAACTCAACCAGTTCGGCAGAAGGGGAAGGAACGCCCCGGACTTACCGCCAACGGAAGACGCGAAGGGCAATCGTGAACGATACGCATGCCCAGACCAAAAGGGTCGCAACGGATGGGAAAACTTGCATGAGCGAGAGCCCTTCGAGCATCACGCCCCGCATCGCATCGACAAGCGCGGAGAGCGGCAGCAAGGCGAGCAAGGGCTGTATGGCCTCGGGATAGCGTTCGCGAGCGAAGAACACCCCGCTGCCCAGCCACATCGGCAGCATGATCACATTCAGCAAACCCGACACCGTTTCCAGCGTACGGGCTCGGGAGGCGGCAAGCAGGCCGAGCCCCGCAAACGTCGTCGATCCCAGCACCACGAGAAAGGCGACTGCCAGCGAGCTTCCATAGATCCGTACACCAAACAGCCAGCCGGAAAACAGCACGATCAGCAGCATCTCGGGAATCATGAACAGCATTCGGCTGGTCATGACTGCCAAGAGAAACTCCCACCGACGCATCGGTGTGGCCAAGAACCTTTTCAAGAGCCCGCGAATCCGCATTTCGACGGTCACGAAACCGACACCCCAGAGGCCGCCCCCCATCAGCGAGAGCCCCATCAAGCCGGGAATGAGAAAGTCGATGTAGCGGCTGCCTGGTTCTTCAACGAGTTGGTCCGCTGAGCTGAGCCGGTCTTCTCGGCCGGCCGAACGCTCCATCGCGGTGGCTGCCCTGTCGCGTGCGAGGACAGCCTCGGGACGCGTGGGATCAAAGCGAAACGTCACCTGATTACCTGCACCAGGCTCAACCATCAGGTCGATGCGGCCGGTGCGGAGTTGTTCCGATGCTCCTGCCTGAGACACGAGGCTGGCCTCGAACCCAGTGTCACTTAACAGCTCCTTCGCTGCCTCGGCGGCCGGGCCGTTCTCGGCGTTTTCCACGATCGCCACTCTGGGATTCTCCACCGGCCGCTCGCGGAAGGCGATTCCGAGTGCGAGCACCATCAGGATGGGAAACCCATACACCCAGAAGATCACTTCCGGTTCACGGCAGAACTCCAGCAGCCGGCTCCAGATCAGTTCACGAAGCGGGCCCACTGAGCGGTCGCTCAGTTGTGGTGGAGGAGGTGTATGCTGCGGCATGGTCATGCGTCTCCCTGCACGCCTCGGCGGTCGGAGAGATGCCGACCGGAGAGTTTCACGAACACGTCGTCGAGGCTTGCCTGCCGCGTGACGAGGCGGGTGAGTTCGAAGCCAGCGTGCGTGAGTGTCGACACCACTGCGGGCAGGACATCGTGTGGGGCGGTCGTCGCCAGCACCGCGGTTTCCCCGTCGAGTGAGACCGACTCCACCGCAAGCAGATCCTTCAGGTCGTCAAGCGGCAGCGGTTCGTTGTCGCCACGGCGGGCAGCAACTTCCACAACTGTGCCTCCGCCAAGTGACGCGATCAGTTGCTGCGGCGTGCCCTCGGCGATCACCACGCCACCGTCAACGATCGCTAGCCGATCGCACAGCCGCTCGGCTTCGTCCATATAGTGAGTGGTTAAGACAACCGTCGTGCCTGCGGATCGCATCGCCTCCACGAGGGCCCAGATCTGTCGCCGGGAGTATGGGTCGAGCCCCGACGTGGGCTCGTCGAGGAACACCAGTTCTGGCCAACCGACGACCGCTGTGGCGACGGCCAGTCGCTGTCGCTGACCTCCCGAAACTTTTCCCACGCGGGCGTGCGCCTTGGGCACTAGGCCCACGAGGTCGAGGGCATCGAGCGGCTCGATGCCGCGTCGATAGAAACTGCGAAAGAGCCGCACGGTTTCCAAGAGCGTGAGTTTCTCGGAGAGTCGCGTCTCCTGCAGCGACACGCCGATCCGCTCACGAAGTTCCCGCTCGTGCTCGTTCCAGCGCCTACCGAGAACCTCCACGGTGCCCGCATCCGGGGCGAGCAGCCCTTCCAGAATTTCGATAGTGGTGGTTTTCCCTGCCCCGTTTGGCCCCAGCATCCCGAAGCACTCGCCCCGCTGAACCGTCAGCGACAAGCCGTTCACGGCTTCCACGGGGGGACGGCCAGGGTACTGCTTTCGCAGTCCTTCGAGTTTGAGAGCTGGGGAGTTGGGAAGGCGGGCGTTGTTCATCCTTGAAACGCTCCTCGGATCTTCAGGCATCTCGCGGCTCAGAACCGGCTTGGTGACGTGTGAGCCAGGTTGGGCTTACGAACCGCCGCATGATGCTGTCGAAGGTGCGGATGGCGTCGTGGTGCCAGCTGCGATCGAGCGGGTCACCGCCGCTCTCGAACCCGTCGGCTTCGAGACGGCAAGGCCAACCACGACTCTCCGCGAGTCCATTGAATCGTTCGGCCACCCGCATCGTCCAGGCGATGCCGAGCGTTTCTCGGAGGCAGAGGAAGGGGCGCTCGATCTGCTCGGCAAGCACGTGCGTACGGCTTGGCTGGCCCACGCGTGGCACGACCGCCAGCATGCCGCCAGCCGCCAGAAGCCAGGCTCCGCTTGCGTCCAGCCACGGGGAGTCGCTCGCCCGCTCAACCTCGAAGCCAGGAAGAAACCCCCGCATCAGAATCAGCCCGCCGAGAGTCACGAGCGTGGCGGGCAGGCGGCGCCAGGTGCCGACGTAGTTCATCCAGCCGATCACGGCGAGCACGCTCAGAAAACACCGGACCACCACGTGCAGCACGGGGGGTGATCCAGGGCGTACCAGTTCGGCGGAAGCGGCGGGCATGGCAAGGACGACCGCCAGGGAGCCCACGATCACCTGCCAGATGCCGTGCTGCGGTCGCTTGGCTCCGAGCACAGACATTGCGGGACAGACCAGCAGCGCCACCGCGCCGAGCCGCAGCGATGCGGCCCGAGCAGGATCATCGATCCAGCCTGCTGCGTGCACGGCACCGTCGAGGGCGACCGCAAGGCCGCCGCACGTCGCCCAGATTGCCGCCGGGACGGCCGTCGAACCGCGCGTTCGCCAGGTTCCGATCGCTGCGGCGAGCCCTGCGATCAAGCCGCCCATCGTCATGCAGATCCAAGGAAGCGGTGGGCTGTGGAGGAACGGCTGCATGATCTGCTGAGAATACCATCTCAAAAAGCAGCCACGGTCTTGTGGGGTGATTTGGATCGAGTCTAGGGGTTTGCCCGGGAGGCGTCGATTGGCTGCCGCTTGTGCGTCGATAGTCTTCTGGGAAGAGCCCGGACCTCACGGTCCTCTGGTGAGAGGAGATTCCATGCGCTGCTTTTTGCGGCTGCGGCACGCCTTGGTGACGTCGGTGATGGCAGCAGTCTGCTTGATCATGGCGGCAGGTCAGACGTCGGCCGTTGAAATGTTTACCTACTTCGGCGATGGGAGTCGCATCGGTCTGCCGAGTCTCGAGGTGCCCATTGAGGCCTATCCCGGGATCCCCCTGCGGAGCGACCGCCTACGGGCGCGGCGGGCGGGTAAGCCAGAACCTCGCGGCACGGTGGGCCAGTTTCGTGGCCGCGGCATCACGATCCGGGTTCCTGCTCAGCAGGCGATTCCCATGGATGCTCCAATGCCCGAGCCGGTACTCGATCCAACGCCGGCGGAGGTTGAACCAGTGCCCGCGGAGCCAGCCGAGATCCGCGGGGCAAACCTCGATTTTGGCGGTCTGCGCGAACTCGCCGGGTTCGACGAGACACTGCAGCGTTAATCCGGGACACGCCTACGCTGTCGCCCGAGGCTACTTTTCTTCGCCCGCTTCGAGGCTCTTGAGCAGGTCTTCGGCGTCAGCACGCGTCGCGAACACCGGTTCGGTGGCGAGCACCTGCTTGAGGATGTCCCTCGCTCGCTGTGACTCGCCTCGGTCGGCCAGCAATCGCGATACGTAGTAGGCACCGTCGCTTGTCAGTTGGTTGCTCTGCGAGATCTGCGTGAGAATCTGCTCCGCATCTTCACGGCGACCGAGCTTGTAGAAGACCCACGCCAGCGTGGTGAGTGCGTTCACCTGCTGCGGCGAGTTTTCTCGA
>JBMTLP010000071.1:0-10299 GCA_049433245.1 Pirellulales bacterium | reverse complement strand
CTGTTGACGCCGCTCCTCAATGCCTACGACATCGCCCCCGTGATCTCGGGGCATGACACGCTCTCTTACCAGCCGCTTTTTCACCAGCGGTGTGGCCGGGTCGATAGGAGACCGTGTCCGGAAGTTCGACAATTTCTTGCAGGCAAGGTCAGCCGAGCATCATGGGTTCGGAGTGTCTCCACAGGCTCAACCTACACCTCGAACATGCCCCTCCAACAAACGGCAGTGCCACGAACATCAGGGGCGAGCCCTCAAAATGCAATGTCGAGGCCAACCACCGGGCCCTGCATGAGGATATCGAACTCGTAGAGGGTAGGGCCCTCGCCTTGCGAATAGTCGACATCGAGCAGCCGATAGCCAAAGACTCCGGAGTACGTCGCTCGTTTCCCAACGCGGAGTTGAAAATCATAGAGGGCAGCGAGATTCCAGGTGAACTGGCTGCCACCGTGAAACCCTCCGACGTCACCCCGCAGATAGATGAGATGTCCATTGGGGAGGGTGTGCCGAATCCGTCCGCCAACCAGCGGGTCGACCCAATCGATATTGCCTGACTTCGCGATTGCCACATTGTTCTCGATCACAAGGCCGCGAAGATCGAGAGTCTGCGTCAGATCAAGTTTGAGTCCGGCGTTTTGATACCAGTAACGAGCCCCGCCCAGCACGTCGACCGCCGTGGTTCCTCTTTTGGAAGCCCATTCACCAAGCTGAAAGGTGCCGCCAACCTCCCCAATCACCACCGTTGAGTCGAGGCCCGCTGCGGCAGAGACCGTCGCGTTCTGGTGACTCGTCACCGCGTAGCGGGTCAGGCCGACCTCCGCAAAGAGCACATCCCCATAGATGCCGAGTGGGCCTTTACGTGCCTCGACGTAGCCCATGAAGGGAATCTTCTCGAGGTGTGCAAGGCCCTGCGTTGGGCTCGCGTGCACATCCGCCGATCGCCCCAAAACGGTTGTCGTTCCAGTGGACCACGCAAGGAAGCCGTAAGGGATCACATCCAATGTCCACGCAGACTTTGGCGGCGGTGCAAACCAGCCCTCGCTCCCGCCATAAATCGGAGCAAGACCACTAGCAGGAGCGGCTGCATACGCTTCAATCGAGGGCGTTGCGGCGATGAGAAACAGGCAGACAAGAACCAGCGCGTTCCGCGGATTCCTGCAGGCGTCGCTCGTGGCCATCCGTCGCAACATCCACAGCCCCTCAGCATTCTGGTGACGAACGCCCGTCACGTCGTGCGATACCCGTTCCTGTGTATGTCGTCGGCAGTAAGGAAGACTCTTGAGCGCAGTTTCCAATGCCCTGGTGGGTATCGCCAAAGGCTTCAGTAAAAACGTGGGCGCGACGCAGCCACCCGAGGCTCCGCAGTCTCGGCAGACAGCCCAAGCTAGCGGGAGGCATCACTGCCCTGTGGCCTATCGTCTGCTGCCATCTCACGGAAGTCGCGTTCGGTCTGGCTGATGATGTCGTCGTCACCGACCACCTTTTGGAGAAATGGCTCGCAGGGGTAGCCACTGCGAAACTCGTCTTGGAGCGCCTCGGCGAAGGCGCCGGAGCTGATCTCGTCGAGAACACCCCGCATCTGCTCTGCCATCTGCTCCCGGTCGATCGAGAGCGCTCTGGTCATGCCACCAAACGACGCGGCAAACCCATGCGAGAGCGTTGATGGCAGGAAGCCATCACGGGCCATCTGGGAAAAGGTCTCCGACATCTCGCCTGAGAGATAGAGTTCCATCAACAGGCCCAGCGGTGGCAGGCCGGCTTCGGTGCCCACGTGAAAGGTGGAGAGCAATGCGGCACCAAGCCAGGGGCCAAAGGCCTGCTCGACAAACAGGTCGAGCGCGACCTCCTGCTGGGCGGTCATCTCCAGGGCACCCAGCGATAGTGAGCCTGCGGCAGCAGCCAGCGCGAGCACCCGGTCGAGCCCCTGGCCGCTCGCGTCATGCTCGACACCGAGATACGACATGTAGCCCTGGCGATCGAGAAACCGCTGACGGATGGCTTCGCCGCCCATGCGGGGCGCAAACAGCAACACATCACTGTCTGGTGGCGTGGTCACATGGTCGTAGGCAATCGCATACCCCGAGGCAAACACGATCGATGCCCCAGGACGAAGCCGCGCGAAGATCCCCTCGCAGCGGTCCTCCTGCACTTCATCTGGCAGAAGCATCAGGGCCATGTCGGCTTCAGCGGCGGCCTCCACGAGGGAGACCGTCTTGAAGCCGGCGGCTCGTGCAGCTGCCGATGAAGGCTCATCGTCACTGCCGACGATGACACGGGCAGACAGCTCGGCGGCCACAAACGACTCACGCAGATTCAGCGCCAGCGGCTCGCCGAGACGGCCGTATCCAAGGATTGCAAGGGTGCTGCCGTCGAGAACGCGGATGTCGCCGTCTTGCTCACGAAACAGCCGAGGATGGACCGTTTGAGCATTCACTCGACGCCTCTCGGTAACTTTCAAGCAATGGATCGACCAGCATGATGAACTCCCGCAATCGCAGTGGATTCATGCCACGGACATGAATCTTGCCGGCGAGGAAGGCCGCCCCTAGTGATCGTCGTCCAAAGGCAGCGTCCTCCAGTGTGGTTCGAGCCATCCGCACAAGAAAGGGGGGCGTTTCTAGCGGTTCCGAAACGCTCAGTTCAGCAGCGGTCGCAGCGAGGCAGAGCTTGGTCTCGGCATCGGGAAAGTCCCACTGGATCTGGGGCATAGCCGAGGCGAGTTTCTGCCGCTGCTCGGCGGTCAGCTTGACGTTGATGAAGCCAATCATCCGCTCGAGGAGAGCGGCAAAGGTGGTGTCTGCTGCCATGGCAGGACGGCTCCTGCGGGAAGAAAACATTTCCCGAGACTCCTGCCACGGGCGATGTCGATCGTAGCACACGCAGTCGCTCCAGGGGACCGGCCTCGAAGATGCATGAGCGCTGTATGCAACGGGACGGTCTTTGCAGAAACAGGCGCGCAACGCAGCCACCACGAGCACGGTGGAGGCTGCCATCAGCGGCAGGATGATGGGAATATGAAAGGAGACCAGCAGACGGTGCGTGTCGAGATGCACGAGTCGCGCGAGTTCGTCGTTTGGAACGTCGTTCAGAAGGCCGAAACTCTCGGAGAGAGGCTCGCCTGCCCTGCCGCCTGCTTGGAGGAGGGAAAGACTCGATCTCATCGTGAGCCGGGGCAAGTGTGTCGAGCAGCTGCGGGTCGTCGAGCTGACGGTCGGCAGGCCAGTCCATCACCACGTCGCCAGCATGCCGCCCCCATGCTCGCATCGATCGAGTCGAGGGCCATCACGGACGGGCTTTCGGCAGGAATGATCTCGCTGACCAGAAAGTTGGGCCGGAGCCGGAGGCAGAGCCTGCCCAAGGTCCTTCCGGGAACTCTGTAGGGCGGAGAGGCTCGCCCGGTTTTGCACGAGGTGTCGCTTCCACCATCTCGGCCTTCTCACCGCAGTGCCGCAGCAGCAGGAAACCAGCAAGGTTTCCCCTGTTTACCGAGTCGAACGTCACCCCCAACGACCCCGGCGGCAAACTGCACAGCCTGCGACGATCGCAGGGGGGAACTCAGAAAAACTTCGGAAAAAAGGGGGTCTGGGACGGGGGGAAACCCTTGCGACGCCGAGCCGCCTGATTAGTCTCAAGTTTTGGGCACCGCGACCCGACGACCGCTTCCCCTCGTACAATCGGCGACGATGCGACACGCACCGTCTCCGGCCCGCCTTCAGGCTCACGCGTCCGTCTTTTCACGGTGGCCCCTTCGCATGCTCTCGATCCACTTTCGCACGGAGATGTGTCACGTGATGACCCGTCGAACACTCGCCCGCCCGCTCGCGATTGTCCTCACCTTCACCACTCTCGGTGCCCCCGCGAGCGCCTCCGGGCAATGCGGCTGTGCGACCGCCGCACCCGCAAGCGTGCCAACGCCAACGCAGACCTATCGGCTTGAGTACCGCACCGAATACGACGAACAGCAGGTCACGGCCTATCGCGTTGAGGTGGAGACGGTCTATGACGAGAAGGTCGTCACCGTGCAGAAGCCCGTCTGGGAAACGGAGATGCGCGAGCGTCGTTACACCGTGCAGAAGCCCGTCTGGGAAACACAGACGCGTGAGGAGCGGTACACGGTGCAAAAACCTGTGTGGGAGACGGTCGTCGAGGACCGCAGCTACGACGTCGTGCGTGACGTTGTGGAAACCAGCACGCGCGAAGAGCGATACACGGTGATGAAGCCGGTGTACGAGACCACCATGCAGCAGCAGACGCAGGTGGTTCGCCGACCCGTGTACGAAACCAGCGAGCGCGAGGAAGCCTACACCGTCACCGAACCGGTGACGACGATGCAGACGGCGTATTCCTACGGTTCGCAAGCGATCGATACCGTTTCGCCCGTTGTCACGCCGGGCAGCACCTCACTGGCCTGGACTCAGGGCAACTGGGTCATCAACCCCGCCACGGGCCTGGCCACTTGGCAACGCGGCGGCCTGGCTTGGGTTCAGCAGCCTGGCATGGTCGTCAATCAGGTCAATCGTGTGTATCAGCCAACCGTCACGCCGGTGCAGGTGCCACAGACGACGTATGTCAACCGAGTCATGACCCGCAAAGTTCCTGTGCAGTCGGTGCGGTACGTCGATGAACAGGTGACGACAGAAGTTCCTGTGCAGAGCATGCGGATGGTTGCGGAAGAACAAGTCCGCCAGGTGCCCGTCCAGACCGTTCGCAAAGTCGTCGAACGGGTGGAAAACAAGGTGCCCGTGCAGGTCTGCAAGATGGTGGCTGAAGAGCAAGTCCGCCAAGTTCCGGTACAGGTCTACAAAGTGATCACCGAAGAGCGCGTGGAACCGGTGCAGGTTCAGGTGATGAAGTACGTCACGGAAGAACGGACGGTCAAGGTCCCACGGACCGTCGAAAAGCGTGTGCCGGTGACCTACACGCAGCGCGTGCCGCGAACCGTCGTGATGCGGGTGCCACTCGATGCGTGTGGCAATCCCCTGCCCACTCCTACGTCGTCTCTGTCGGCAGCACGTTCAAGCCCCGTTGCGACACAGGCACCGTCCCTTGCCTCAGAACCAACTCCTACCGCGCGCACCTACTCCGAGCGACAGGCGACCGCCGAAGAACCGCTCGATGCGGGTGCCGAGGAGGTCCGTTCTGACTGGACGGGTTCGGATCTGAAGCACATCGATCCGCAAGAGGCGGAGAAGGCCGCCAGCGGAACCCAGCGAGACGCCCTGCGGCCGATCGCCGAGCCAGCCACCGACGCGGCCGCTTCCCCAGCGACAGAAGACGCATCGGCCCCCGCAACCAAGAAACCTGCAAACGAGCAGATCCCCACGCCCGCCTCTTCAGGAGAGGAACCGGACGCAGCCGATGAATCGTCGTACAACTCCTCTCGTACCCTGCCCGCAAGTGGCCCCGCTGTTGAGCCTGCCATGCCAGCCTTCGACCGCAGCACCTTGCGTACCAACGAGCCTCGGCTCGTTCCGATCGTGATGCCCTCGCGCGATCTTGAGACCTAGTAATCTCTGGTCTTAGACCAGCAACACGATTCTTCAACGCGACCCGTGCACAGCGTGGCCTGGAAGTGGCATGGGCGGGCAACTGTCACCTGCCGCCGCGATGCGGTAGATTCGCGGATGCCGTGGCGGTGCCATCGCCATGACCGTGGTGGACGCCACCATCATTTTGCCGCAGCATTGCTCGGGAGCCACGTGAGCAGCCATGGATGTCGAGGCGGTTTGCGGCCGCTACACAATCGCGATGATCGCTGATTTGATCGCGGTGCCGATTGCTGCCGTGCGTCATTGGCGACGGCGGCTGCTGCTTGAACCGACGCGCACGTCGGGCAGCCTCGAGTGGTTCGACTATGGTGAACTCGTGGTAGGTCGCCGGCTTGCCAAACTGCTGGAGTCCGGCCTCTCCTTGCAGGAAATGGATCGCCAGCTTGCGCAACTCCCTGGCAACGCTCGTGCCCTCGCCCGTGGGCATGAGCCTCTGTTTATCGAAGACGGCCACCTCTACCTGTGGCGAAAGGGGCAGTACGTTGGTGCGGGAGGGCAGCTCGCCTTTTCCTTTGCCGCCTCCGAGCCGATCGCCCGCACCCTCGAAGATGGCGGCGAGGACATGCTCCACGACGAAGCTGACGGGTGGGAAACGGTCGATGACCTGCTCTGCCTGTCGGCCGACCTCGAGCGATGCGGCCACCTCGTCGAAGCCGCTGAAGCCATCCGCGCGGTGCTCCAGGCAACGCCCCCGACAGCGCAGCTCGCTTTCTTGCTTGCCGAGCTGCTCTACCAGGCCGGCGACCTGACGGCAGCTCGCGAGCGGTACTACATGGCGGTCGAACTCGACCACGATCATCTCGAAGCACGCACCAGCCTGGGGTGCGTGCTGGAAGAGTTGGGCGAACACGACCTGGCCAAAGCCGCTCTTGAAGGTGTCGTGCGGCAGGAGCCTGATCACGCGGAAGCCCACTGGCACCTTGCGGGCGTGCTCGAGTCGCTCGATCAGAATGCGGACGCGGCGCGTCACCTGCTGATCTTCATGGCTCTCGCTCCGCACAGCCCGTGGTGCGACGTGGCCCGCACTCGGTTGGCGAAACAGACCCCGCCCAACCGCAAGCCACGACCCCGCTGAACCACCCTGTCACCAGCCGCGGCCCGCTCGCCCTACCAGGGACCACGCACACCGGACACACCGAACTGCACGGTGTCGCTGGGGATGGGTGGTGTTGGCAACAGCGGCGATGAACCTGGAACGGCACCCGCTCCTGGATAGGGACGGCCGAACTGGTGATACAGCGGCGTGACCCGAGTGGAGGGAACGCCCCACGAGTACTGCGACATGAACTCCGCTGTGGGGGGCACGACGAGCGCCATCGGGCGTCCCACAGCCGGATCGTACCAGCCGCTGTGCCAACTCCGACCTTGGCTGCGGAGCGTGTACCGCTTCTGAGCAGCACGTGATCCACCGGCAAACGCTTCGCTCACCGTGGCAAGGATGAGGGTCGCTGCAACGGCCACCAGGAGCGTCGTACGTGAAAACCTCTTCATTGGACAGATGCCTTTAATGTGAGAGCGATGCGTAACAATCAATACCAGTAGGCCCGCGTGTCGGTCTTAAAGCCGGTAGCGCCATAGGGGCGCACCCAGCGGCGATGATGCTTGTAGAGGAACTCGTGAGGCATCAGCGGGGGATACGTGATCCAGGTGTGGCCCACACGCGGCGGCACCGGGCGCGGCGTGACGTAGAGTTGGGCTCCCACGCCTGGATAGCCGTGAGCTGCGACCGGTGGTGCGTAGTAGTTGTAGAAGAGGTCCGGAGTAGGAGCCTGCACGCCCCCTTCGATCGGCGCGGCGGTAGCCATGGAGATGGAGCAGGCTGCAACCACGGCAACTCCTGCCGCGGTGATGGTGCGTCGCAGAACGCTCCGAACCTGTGGTGCGCGACTCTGCATGGCTCGTTCCCTTCCCTCGGTTGTTTCGTATGGCGTGCGTCCTTGCCTCGCCTCAAATGAGAGTTCGGCAGGCCACTCACCGCGAGGTAAATCACCCATCGTCGCCCCGCGACCTCCTTCGCAACGCACAGAACCGGCGCCACACGGGCGACCGCTGCGACCACCAAAACGGCATCCGGCAGAACAGTTCACGCAACCGGCACAACCCTCCCCCCTTGCCAAACCTCTCGTCCCAAACGACAGTCGGAGGCAGTCGCTGGGATGGCCCGACAAGATGGGTGCGTCCGCGGCGCCCTGAAAACTGCTGAAAACATGTGAAAACGCCTGTTTCCCGGAAACGACCGACCATGGCTCGCACCAAACCCACCCGTGCCAAGAAAACCGTGTCACCCGACGCAGACCGCCCCGAAGACGACAGCGCCGTCGATCTGGAGACCACCCCGGCTTCCTCCGGAAAAAAGCGACGAGCGACCGCCCAGAGCATGGCCGCGAGTCAACGCGACATCTCGGTTAGTGAGTTCTTCGCAAAGAACCGACACCTGCTCGGCTTTGACTCGCCCCGCAAGGCGTTGCTCACCACCGTCAAAGAAGCGGTCGACAATGCCCTCGATGCCTGCGAGGAAGCGGGCATCCTGCCTGAGATTTGGGTGCATCTCGAAGAGACCGAGGCCGGCCGCTACCGCGTGGGCATCCAAGACAACGGGCCGGGCATCGTCAGTAAGCAGATCCCTTTGATCTTTGGAAAGCTCCTGTACGGATCGAAGTTTCATCGGCTCCGCATGAGTCGCGGACAGCAGGGCATCGGGATCTCCGCGGCTGGCATGTATGGCGTGCTGACCACCGGGAAGCCGGTCAAGATTATTTCTAAAACTGCCGCCCGAAAGCCTGCCCATTACTACGAGCTCCGTATCGACACGAAGCTCAACAAGCCAGAGATTCTCAACGGCCGTGGAGAAGGTGTCGACATCCCACCAGGCAAAGCTGGTGATGATCTGAAGAAGAAACACGGCATCGAATGGGTCGAAGTCAACGCCCACGGCGAGACCATCGATCACGGAACACGCGTCACCATCGAACTCGAGGCAAAGTACCAACGCGGCCGAGGAAGCGTGGAGGAGTATCTCGAGCAGACGGCGATTGCCAACCCACACGCTCGCATCAACTTCACCGCTCCAGACGGCACCACGAGGGAGATCGATCGAGCAGCGGATGAATTGCCACCTGAGCCACGTGAGATCAAGCCGCATCCTTACGGCATCGAACTCGGCCGCCTCGTGACAATGCTCCAGGAGCATCCAAAGGAAACACTCTCACAGTTTCTTACGACGAGTTTTTCTCGAGTGGGCACTGGAGTAGCCCGCCGCATCTGCGAACAGGCCAAGCTCTCCACGCGGGCCACAGCGTCGAAGATCGGCCGCGGCGAAGCCGATGCGCTCTACCGAGCTATCCAAGACACGAAGATCCCGCCCCCGGCCACGGACTGCGTGGTGCCGATCGGCGAGCAACGCCTCCTCGCCGGCCTGCGACAGGTGGTGCCGGGTGAGTTTTTTGTGGCGGCGACGAGGCCGCCGGGGGTCTACCGCGGAAACCCGTTTGTGATCGAGGCGGCACTCGCCTACGGCGGCGCACCGGCAGCGCGCAAAGTCACGCTCGAGGCCCTCACCGAGTTGGCTGAGCAAAGCGATGCCCGCAGTCTTCGTCAGTTTCTGCTCACCACCTTCGCAGGCGTGGGGCCTGACGCTGTGGAGAAAATCCTCGCGGCGGCGAAGCTCGCTCCCCGGCAGAGCCCCTCAAAACTCAAGAAGCCCGCGATCAAGGGCCTGCACGAGTCGATGCAGCATGTGAATCTCGACGAGGGGCAGAGCATGAACGTGCTCCGCTACGCCAACCGTGTGCCGCTGCAGTTTCAGCACGGAGCCTGCGCGGTCACCCAAACCATCCTGTCCACGAACTGGCGGTCGTATGGTCTTTCTCAGTCGCGCGGCAGTCTGCCGAGCGGCCCCGTGACGGTGATGGTGCATGTGGCAAGCGTGTGGGTGCCGTTTACCAGTGAATCAAAGGAGGCGATCGCTTCATATCCCGAGATCACCAAGGAGATCCGACTGGCTCTCCAGGCGGTCGGCCGCAAACTTGGGATGTATCTCCGCCGTCGGCAGCGTGTGGCCCAGGAGGGACAGCGACGTCAGATCTTCCTGCGGTATCTCGGAGAAGTCGCAGCCGCGGTCTCACAGATCAACGGCAGTGACCGCCAACAGGTCTACGATCAACTTCTAGCTGTCGCCAAGAAGAAGACCGCCGAGGCTGATGTGAAACTCGACGAGAGTGGCAAGCCGATCGACCAGGACGAGCCGCTCGATCTTGGCGACAACGTGATCATTGTGCCTCCAACCGTCCCCGGCCTTGAGCTGCCGATCGACCCCAGCGGTACGACCGATGACGACGCCGATGACGAATGGGAGGGCGAGGCTGAAGAGAGCGAGAGTGTGCCTGTCCGTCGTCGCAAGAAGGCTGCGCGACGCAAAAAGTCGCGGCGGTGATCGAAGGCACGTCGCTCGCCAGGTGCCCAGAGCGACTGACTGTCACGAAGCCGGATGAAAAAACCTGGGCTTCCGTGAATGCTGAAACGGGAGGGGTTGCCCGTGCCCGCGAGCGGGCTGTGGAAGCAAGCGCAGGCATGGATGCCGGAGCGCGGCGGACACGCAGTGAACGGAGGCCTGGAGGGCCGAAAGGGGGTCCATCCGAGTTCTCTGTGGGTTACTCGGGAGTGGCTGAGGCTGTCCGTGCCATCTCGCCGGACGTTCACTCCAGGCATCCTGCCTTCCGGTCTCTCGAAGGAAACCTCGCTTCGCCATCGTGGC
>JBMTLP010000070.1:0-10343 GCA_049433245.1 Pirellulales bacterium | reverse complement strand
CCTACATCCGCGACGGCACCGTAATCCCCAGCAACTCCAGCCCCTTCCGCAGCACCTGCCCCGTCAGATCACACAACGCCAAGCGGCTCGTGCGTTCGGCTCCTTCGGCCTTGAGCACCGGCAACGCGTCATAGAAGGTCGAGTAGGCCCCGGCCACCTCGTAAAGGTAGGCGGTGAGGGCGTTGGGCTTGTCGTCGGCCTCGACGTCATCGAGGGCCTCGGGGAACCGCAGGAGTTGCAGGGCGAGGGCCCGCTCACGCGGATCGTTGATCACCACCGATTGCCCCTGCAACTGCTCACGCAGGGCGACGCGGTCGACGCCACCCTTGGTGAAGATGCCCTCCACGCGGGCCACGGCGTACTGCATGTAGGCCGCGGTGTTGCCCTTCAGTTCGAGCATCTTGTCGAAGCTGAAGACATAGTCGGTGGTGCGGTTTTGAGAAAGGTCCGCGTATTTGATGGCACCAATGCCCACGGCTTCCGCGATCGCCTGCTGCTCGTCTTGGGGGATGGGATCGTCTGCCCGGCCCACCTGCGAAGCCGCAATCACCTCTGTTGCCCGGGCCACACCCTCGTCGAGCAGAGCATCGAGGCCCACCGTGTCGCCCGCCCGCGTTTTGAAAGGCTTGCCGTCTTCGCCGAGCACGGTGCCGAAGGCGACATGCACGAGATCGCACTCGCCGTAGCCCCACGCGGTTGCCGCAGCGAACACCTGACGGAAATGCTGTCCTTGCCGGTGATCGACCACGTAGAGCACGCGATCGGGCTTCCAGTTGGCCATTCGCCAGCGGATGGTGGCAAGGTCGGTGGTCGCATACAGGAAGGCACCGTCGGCCTTGCGGATCAACAGCGGCGGCTTGTCGTCGCCATCGGTGAAAATCCCGATCGCACCGCGACTCTCACGAGCGAGGCCCTTGGCGATCAGTTCTTCCACCACCTCGCCGAGCATCGGTTGGTAGAAACTCTCGCCGAGCGTGTGATCGAAGGTCACGTTGAGCCGTCGGTAGATGCGGTCGATCTCCGCCTGACAGACGGGTATGAAGCTCTCCCACAGCCGACGGTTCTCCTGGTCCCCTTCGTGCAGACGGGCAGTTTCGAGGAGCACCTCGCGGCCAAGGTCTGGGTGGGCGGCGGCCAGCTCTGCAGCCGCTGGGTCGCAGGAGAGTTCTTCCGGCTTGGCGTCGGCGGCTTTGCGAATCAGTCGGTAGAGGCGGCCAAGTTCGGCCGTGGGATTCTCCGCATACGCCGCATCATCGCGGCAGTGCTTCCAGCCCCAGAGGATCATCCCAAACTGCGTGCCCCAGTCGCCAAGATGGTTGTCGGTGATCACGTGGTGACCACGGAAAGCAAGGATCCGGGCAAGCGCATCGCCGATCACGGTGGAACGGATGTGCCCCACGTGCATCGGCTTGGCGACGTTGGGCGAGGAGTAGTCGATGACGATCGTCTTGGGCTCAGCCAGCGTGGGCACGCCGAGCCGCAGATCAGACATCGCCTCGGCCACGCAACGGCCAATCGCCTCATCGCGAACAGTGAGGTTGATAAACCCGGGCCCAACAGGAGCCCCGGGAGGATCAAACAGGTCACCCGGATTGAGTTTGGCGATGATCGCCTCAGCCACCTGCCTTGGGGGCTTTCCGGCCTGCTTCGCCAGGGGCATCGCCACCGTCGCTGAGTAGTCACCAAACTTCGCGTTGGCGGTGGCCCGCACCATCTCTTCCACTGCGAGGTCGGACATGCTCGGGATCTCACCGGCCGCAGCCGCATCGGCAACAGCAGCGGACACACGACGACGAAGTTCTTGGCGAAGGTGCATCAATATCGGGAGGTGGGAGGAAGGGATCCGAGGAGCGGTAGGGGTGGCAGATCAGGCCTGCCCCACCGGCCCCGACGAATCCGACTGTGGAATCGACGCCAGCTGCGGAATCGATTCTGGGAGCGGCACTCGCCGAGCATCGTTCCAGAGGCCCTCGAGGTCCCAAAACTCGCGGGCTTCTTTGTCGAGAAGATGGACCACGGTGTCGCCGTAATCGAGCACGATCCAACGGCCTTCCTCGTAGCCCTCGCCGCCACGTTTGACGTCACCAAACTGCTGCTTCAGCACCAGTTCGATCTCGTCGGCCATCGCGTGAATCTGCCGACGGCTCGTGCCTGTGGCGATCACGAAGTAGTCAAAAACGGGCGTCAGCTTGCGTAGATCAAGCACGACGAGGTCGGTGCCTCGTGTCTCGGCGGCCACGCGTGCGGCAGTGCGTGCCCGCTCAAGCCCCATGTCTTTGGCGGAATCGGGCAGGGGGCTGGTCTCTGGGCTCGTCACTCGGATCTCGTGCGTCGTTGAGGGGCATGGCAGCGAATCTGCCGGGACACCCTATGGTAGCGACCCGAAAACCCTCGCGGAATCGGGGCACGCCGCGCACAGGCTCAACGAGCTGTGGCGCGATCAGCAGCTAGGCCAATCCCTGCCAGGACGAGATCAGGAATCTCGGTGACGTGTGTGAATTCGTCGCGGACCGCAGTCCGACTGCCCCCCGTCAGCACAATCTGCGCATCATCGCCAAGCGACCGACGGGCCTCCGTAACAAGCCTGGCGACGGCCCCCCGAACACCCCATCCGATACCGGCTGCGATGGCGTCGGCGGTCGATCGCCCAGGCATGGCAGGCGGCAAGTCCTGATCGCGAGGGGCGATGTGCGGCAACTTGCTGGTGCCTTCCGCAAGCGACTGCGACATCAAGACGGCTCCCGGCAGGATGGCCCCACCGAGAAAGACGCCCTCTGCCGAGAGGAGGTCCACCGTCACGGCCGTGCCGCAATCGACCACGATGGCCGGCTTGCCGGAGGTCCTCAGCCGATTGGCCGCGGCGGCACCAGCCAGCCGATCGATCCCCACCTTCCCTGGCTCGGGAAGATCGATCTCCAGTGGCAGATCGTCGTGCCGAATGCGTCGCTGCCGCAGTTGCCGATACTGCGTGGCGGCCAGTTCGGCGACCATCCCTTCCAACCTCGCCGCGGCCACATCGTGCACGCTGGCCACCAGCACCACCGCCGGCCCCGGCGCTGCCGCACGCAGCCACGCATCGAGATTGCTGGGATGGAACGAACGGCTCGCCAGATCGAGGCGGCGTTCGATGATGGGAAGGCTCTGCTCGCCACCGCGAAACGACACCGCCGCGAGTTTGATACGGGTGTTGCCGACATCCGCCAAGAGAACGGTGTCGATCGGAGCGATACAGCCGGAGGGAGCAGGGGATGGCTCCACTGGCCCGGTCATGCCTCTGCCCTCTGCGACTCAGCTTTCCGGTTCGCCAGAGCCGTGCTGATCGCGCTGAGCAGCCGATCCAGCCCCTGCCCAGTCACCGCGCTGATCCCGAGGACCTCACGGCCAATCGCTGCCTGCAGGCGGTTGCGAACCTCTTCGGCGACCGGCAGTTCGCTCTTGCTCACCGCCACAATTTCCACGCGATCACCGAGCGTGGCGTCGTACTGCACGAGTTCCGAACGGATCGCGTGATAGTTCTCGACCGGATCGCTCTCATCGATTGGCATTGGCTCCACCACATGCACAAGAATTCCGGCCCGCTCCACATGCCGCAGGAACTCGTGCCCCAAGCCCACGCCAAGATGGGCCCCCTCGATCAGCCCGGGCAGGTCGGCGAGCACAAAGGTCTTGTCGAGCGAGAGTGATACGATCCCGAGCATCGGCGTTTTCGTGGTAAACGCGTAGTCGGCAATCTCCGGCCGGGCACGGGAGAGCCTGGAGAGCAGCGTGCTCTTGCCGGCGTTTGGAAGCCCAACGAGGCCCACATCGGCGATCACCTTGAGTTCGAGATTCAGCCGACGCACTCGGCCGGGCACGCCTGGATCGAACTGGCGTGGGGCTCGATTCGTGGATGATTTGAAGTGCGCGTTGCCGCGGCCGCCTTTGCCACCTTCGGCAACAACGACTTCTTCACCAGCGCTGGCCAAGTCCTTGAGTACCAGCCCGGTCGCCTGATCAATCACGATGGTGCCTGGTGGCACTTCAATCGTGAGATCCGGAGCAGAACGGCCGTGGCAGTTGGCAGGCCTCCCGGCCTGGCCGTGAGCAGCCCGCCAGCACTGCTTGTGGGCTACGGCGGCAAGCGAATCCACGCCCGTCTTCGCAACGAGGATCACACTCCCGCCGTTACCGCCATCTCCACCATCAGGACCGCCGCGTGCAACGTATTTTTCGCGACGGAAACTCATGCCTCCTCGCCCGCCGTTGCCAGCAACTACCTCGATCTGAGCTCGATCGACAAACACGGTGGGATCACGGCGTCAGGATGCTGCCGCTGCTCCGCCAACCGGCCCGTCCACCACGTTCACGCGACGACCTTCGCGATCGAAGGACACCACGCCGTCGGCGAGGGCAAAAAGGGTGTAGTCGGTACCCATACCAACATTGCGTCCGGGATGGAATTTCGTGCCCACCTGACGAACGAGGATGTTGCCGGCCTGAACCGCTTCACCCCCAAACCGCTTCACTCCCCGACGCTGCGCGTTGGAGTCGCGACCGTTGCGGCTTGATCCTTGACCTTTCTTATGGGCCATTCCTGATACTCCCTGTCGGTAATTGATCCACTATTTTTCGTATTGGAAGACCCACTCGTAGTCAATCCCCGGCGTCCGACGCACGGCATCTTGATAGATTCCGGGGCCTTCCGCCCCAAACAGACCGGGAATCACCGCAGCCTCTGGGGGCCAGTTTCCACCGTCATCGGTCTCAAGACCGCCGGCGATGGCATCGCGTCGCTCCCGCAGCCGGTCGAAGGCTCCGAGCGATCCGAGCGACGCCATTTCACGGAGATCGAGTCGCAGGCTCTCAAGCACGGCCACAGCACGCGCCCGCCGAGCCGCGGCAGCCACTCGCTCAAAGGCCGCCGCCAGGTCACCAAACACCGCCTCTTCAATCGCTTGTTGCTGACGGATTTCAGGCCGTTGATCGATCGCCGCAGCAAGATTCGCCAGAGTCTGCAAAGGAGCTTCGACCTCGTTGGCCACATCAAGTTGACCAAACGCCGCCGTCCGGGCTGCATCCGCCTCACCGGGGAGTTCGCTCCCCAGGCTCCTCAGCAGCGATTCCAGATCATCTGCTGCCACGAGCCCCAGCACCTCATCGGCAGCTCGATCTTGAATCGAGGCATCGGTCGCTGCGAGCGCTTCAAGCAGCACCACGAGTGGACGCAGGCTCTCGGCATGCCCCGGCTCCAACAGATCGTCGGTGGCTCCGTCGAGCATGTCCTCCCACGAAAGCCCCAAGCGAGACAGACCTGTGGTGGGAGAGGCCCGTGTTACCACGGCGCGAGATGCCACCTCGGAGAGGTAGGTGCCCATCGCCATCCGCGGAAAGAGGCCCGTCGAGCCGACCATCATCTCCATCGGTTGGTTGTCTACATCGTCGCCGGGGCGCCAGAAATCCAGACGCAGCGACTGGAGTGCAAACCGGTCGCCGTCGGTAAGGATCGCGGCCAAACCATTGTGTTCCGGCTCGGCAGACGGCTGACGTTGCTCATCCGTCAGATCGACACTGGCCGACACCTTCGAAGCAAAACGGTTGGTAAGCCCCTTGATGAAGATCGTAAACAGATCGATACGAGGATCGACGCCGTCCCAGACCGCAACGCCCCAACGCTCTTCACCCGGCTCAAGCGGTGTTTCACTGATCGAGACGGAGTCGTGCAGTTGCCGGGCCGCATCCTCGCGGGCTTGAATCGCTGCGGCTGCACCTGGGATCACCCGATCGAGATAGCCGCGATAGGCCATCAGCCCCTCACGGGGAGTGACCGCCTCATAACTTTGCAACACGAAATGGGGCAGAAACCGAACGGGTTGCTCAAACGGTTCGGTAAGTTGCGTGCCCGAGTCTGCTAGTTGCGCTGGCTCGAACGTGCCCGCGTCGATCAGTTTTTGCAGCTCTTCGGCGTTGCCAACTTCGACCTTGGCCCGCAGTCCCCCGACATTCCGCACGCGATAGACGAGGTACCAGACGCGAGTCCGCTGCATCCGCCCCCCATCCACAGGCACATCAATGTCGATCTGTCGTGGTGGCTTGTAGCCAAACTCGAGGGACCACACGGCGTGCTGGAACGGATAGCCGAAGGTGGTGGCCTCGCCCCCTTCGCGACGAGAGGTCGCCTGCCCCAGCAGTGTTCGCGAAACCGGAGCCTCGTGTGGCTCCCAACTCGGGGCGTTGCCCAAGGTGATCTCAAAGAACTCTTGCTGGCGAAACACATTTTCCGCCGACATTTCGCTGGGGCTTCCCGGCGGCACCACCGTGAACGCGCCTGGTGCGAGCTCACGGTAGCCAGGGCGGGGAAGCTCTGCCGGCAACTCCGTTTGGGCCAGCACGGGCAGGCCCGAGAACACTGCCGCACTGCCTGCCAGGCAGGAGGCGATCGCCAGTGACTGTCGACACCAGCCTGCGATCACTCGCAGGCCGTCAATGTGAGTTGAGGTCATGCGACACTCCGAACCCGAACGCGCGGGCGTCCCAAAGACAACGGGAAATCAAACGGTAACGCGGGCATTGTGCAGGCTCTCGAGCCACAAGCCTATCCCAATCATGGCCCATGGGGCCGGCACCACCCCTCACGCAGCCGCACGGACGTCGACCAGACCTGCCATGCCAGCCTGCTCAACCTCCTCCGCCAGGCTCGCATAATCCTGCGAACCGTTGGAATCCGCGGCATATTCAAAGATCGACTGTCCGAAGCTCGGGGCCTCCGCCAGCCGCACATTTCTGCGGATCCGGGTCTCGAACAGCCTCGCTTTCGCCCACGAGGGATGCCGTTCGCCCGCCCCGGCGAAGAACTCCGCAACATCGCGGCCCACTTCCGACGACAACCGCGTCGACGACTCGTACATGCAAAGCACCACCCCGAGCAGGCTCAACCGCGGGTTGACGTGGTCGTGCACCAATTCGATCGTCTCGAGCAACTTGCTCAGGCCGTGCAGTGCCAAAAAATGGGGCTGCAGCGGGAGGAGCACTTCCCTCACAGCCGCCATGGCATTGAGTGACAGGAGGCCGAGTGAAGGTGGACAGTCGATCACGACATAGTCAAAGCTGCCTGGTCCCCCTTGGCAACGAGGATCCGCGGCCATGCGGTTTCGGAGGATGGCCTCTCGCCCCGGCTTGCCCGCGAGCGTGAGCTCGGCCGCAGAGAGATCGATGTGCGAAGGCACCACCACCAGGTTTTCCGCCGCCTGAACCGTGGCCTCTGCCAACGAAACGTTGGCCGTGAGCAGGTCGAAGCCGCTCACGGAATGGCTTCCGGAGCCCACGCCCACATGCAGCGTGGCATGAGCCTGGGGATCAAAGTCGATCAGGCACACCGATTTTCCCGCCCGGGCGAGGCCCACGGCGAGATTGACCGACGTGGTGGTCTTGCCAACACCACCCTTTTGATTCGCTACTGCGATGGACCGCATCGATCTACCTCGTGCTCACCTGGCTCCCACGTGCTCACCCGGCACTGGATACCTGTCCTGTCGCTGGCTGATCCCTCGATTCCGCGGGATGCTCCGGCAACGAGTCGCGGGGAGGGTAGGGCGTCCAAGCCGCTCAGAACAGCCCACTTTTTAGGTCCTTCCGGGAACGCTATGGGCCAGAGAGGGGACACCGCTCTACCGAGCGACGGTGGCGTTGATCCAAGTGAAGAGTCCTGGGCCGCTCCGGCCCAGCCCAACGCGGCCCCCCAGCCCGCCCACGCGGATCCACCCGTCGCCCCCCTGATCCCCGAGGTCGATCACCACGTACGTGGCCCCAGCCGTTCCTGTCGCAGACGGCGGACCGGCAAACACCATCGCCCAGTCCCAGGAGCCGATTGGCAGCGGCCCGCCTGCCCCCGCAACGGCTGCCCAGTTGAAGTTCGCATCCTCCACGAGCCCTCGACGAAGATGCACGAGCCCCTTCGCGTCGGAGATCTCAAACCGCTCCACAGCGGAGAGCTTGCCGTCGATGTCTGCGAGCCGCCAGAGTTCTACCGACGTGCTGCGAGACACCGCCGTCGCCGCCTCTGGCCCGTAAAAAGCCAGGCATCGCTCAGTCTGGCCTCGCTGAAAGGCCACCGCGACCGTGGCGGCGGTGAGCCCCAACAGGAGCAACCCCATCACCAGCAGGCCTCCTGCACGGCCAGCGGACGAAGTGGTGTCGTTCGAAGCAGCAGACTGGTGGGGCGATGGCATGCGGACGATTCCTCTTGGCGGTGGGCATGTATACTCTGGTGCTGTTCCCTGAATCAGACCAGCCCCTGCCGGGTTTCATTCGTATGCCAAACGCTTTTGACCCCTACCGCGAAGCGCTCGTTGTCGAGCAGCACACGCTCTGGCCCGATGACTACGCCGACTGGTCCGACACGGATCGCAGCCGCGTCGAAACCCTCCTGCATGCCAGCCCAGCGGAAGCTGCGGACCTCGACTACGTGCGGCAACACACCGGATTTGCCCGGGTGATCACCGTCACGGCCGAGGACCTCGAACGGGTGAGTGTTGGGTCGTGACGTCGCAAACGGTCCGCGTGGAACTGGCTGGCGATGCCGCTGCCGATCGCTCCTACACCATTGCTGTTGGCCAGGGCGTGCTCGCTGAGGTGGGTCCGGCCCTCAAAGCTGCGGGATGCACCCGGGCGGTGGTCATCGCTGATGCGGCAGTTGCCGGGAGCCACGGTAGCCGTGTTCGCAGCAGGCTGGAATCCGCCGGGATCGAGTCGCTCACGTTTACGGTGGCCAGCGGCGAAGGTTCTAAGGCGGCCAGCGAAGCGGTGCGGTTGTGGGAGGCCTTCGCCGAAGCGGCGATCGACCGCAAAACTCAGATCGTTGCGGTGGGTGGCGGGGTGATCGGTGACCTCGCGGGCTTCGTGGCCGCCACCTACGTCCGCGGCCTCGGGGTGTGGCATGTGCCCACCACCCTCGTGGCCCAAGTCGACAGCGCGATCGGCGGGAAGACCGGGATCAACCTCCCAACCGGCAAAAACCTGGTAGGGTCCTTCTGGCAACCGCGGGGCGTATTCTCCGACATCGACACGCTCGCCACGCTGCCCGCACGCGAGTTCCGTAGCGGCCTCGCCGAGGTGGTGAAGTACGGCATGATTCGCGATGCCGCTTTTTTTGACTGGCTGGAAGTGCACCAGTCTGCCATCGCTGCTGCGGATGCAGAGGCTTTGCACGAGATCATCCTGATCTCCAGCCGCCACAAAGCGGAGGTGGTGTCGCAAGACGAACACGAAACGAGCGGTCTGCGAGCGATCCTCAACTATGGCCACACCTTCGCCCACGCCTTTGAATCGGCCAGCGGCTATGGGCAGTTTCTGCACGGCGAGGCAGTGAGCCTGGGGATGGCGGCGGCAGCCCGGCTGGCCCTGATTCTCGGGCGGATCGATGCTGCCCTCGTGGAACGACAGGACGCGCTCCTGGCGGCCCTCGGGCTCCCGATCGATTTCGTGGCGGTCTCGCGTGGGCTGAAAACCGACGACTTGCTCGCGATCATGCGTCGCGACAAGAAGGCCGTCTCCGGCAAACTCCGGTTTGTGCTGCCCACGCGGCTTGGCCACGTCGAACTCGTGGACGGGATCGACGCCACGATGGTTGCAGGTGTACTCGCAGGCCAGGGCTCCCCGTGAGCATGGGAGCAGCCGTCGTCGCGGGCGCCGCGGTGATGCTCGGCTCAGGCACGCCTCGTTCACCAGCGCGTCTCAAGGCCCATGCCGGTGCCACCTCCGTAGAGCGGGATCGGCATCACGTTGACCTGCATACCGGCGAAGTGCAGTTCGGTGTCTTCAACAGCCATAGCGCTGGCGAAGGCGAGATACCAGCCGAGGAAAGCCTGCGAGGGATAGTGGGCGTCGTCGGTCATGCGTGACAAGCCGACGAAGGTCGAGCAGACGTAGAGCGAGCCCTTGGC
Organism: Pirellulales bacterium; assembly: GCA_049433245.1. Classification (GTDB taxonomy): domain Bacteria; phylum Planctomycetota; class Planctomycetia; order Pirellulales; family UBA1268; genus M30B53. Next base: position 426 of record JBMTLP010000070.1, on the reverse strand, counting down.
GATTGGGCCTTCCACCATTGTGGCAGCTGCGAGAAAGGGCACGGCGCCCATGAACGAGTGGCCACTCACGCCGTTGTTGTCGTTGAAAGCCACCCACTTGCTGCCGACGGGGCTCTCACCGGGGCGTGAAGCCCCTGTGGCGAGTTGCAGTACATACAGCGGCGGTGCCCCCACGGCGATGATCCGCAGCGAGCGAGAGCCCCATCCGCCGATGGCGTCTCCCAGCGGTTGCCCCTCCATGAACAGGCCGACTGTCCCAGCAACTGCGAAGATCGGGATCGAGTAGCGGCCTTCGCCGATGTCTTTACAGTCGGAGAAGAAGGTGCCCACGTCGGTCGGTGTCACGCTCTGCTGCCACGCGTTTTGGAGCGTGACGTCAAAGCCAGTGTTGGCCATCAGCGCTCCAGCACCAAAGGCGGCCGTGGT
>JBMTLP010000069.1:0-10416 GCA_049433245.1 Pirellulales bacterium | reverse complement strand
GCCATGAAGCAGCCCGACGACCCCGCTGAGATTCCGCGAATCGAAGGAGAGTTGGCCGCCTTGCACGACGAACTCACCCAACTCAAGCAGTCGTAAGGATGGCCGTTGGCTCACCGTCAGCCGTCCTTGCGCGTTGCCTGAGGGTATGATGAGAAACGCAGGGGCACCGTTTGGAATCGTGGAATCATGGGCCTACTCGACTCGCTCAAGAAAGCCTTCGCTGGCAATCCTCGCGTCGATTTCTCCACCCGCTTTGAGCGGCTGAAGGAAGCGGTTGCCGGGACGATGTCGAAGTTCTACAAGGCCCGTGACCTCAAGTCGGGCAGTGTGGTGGGGCTCAAGCTTCTCGACTCAAAGAAGCTCGACCCGATCGAAGCTCGATACCGTGGCCTCAACAAGCCGAGCGAGGGAGAGATTGGCTCGCAGATTCACGGCGACAACATCGTCAAGACGCTCGAGTGGGGCGTGGCCCGCGACGGCACGAAGTACGTCGTTCAGGAATACATTGAAGGGTTAGGTCTGCACACACTCCTTGGCCGGCGGGCCAAGATGGACGCAGCCACCCGGATCGACTTGGTGAAGCAGGCCGCCAAAGCGCTGGCTGCGGTGCATGCGGCCGGATACGTGCATCGCGACATCTGCCCCCGCAACTTTTTGCTCGAGCCGGGGGGGCGATTGGTGCTGATCGATTTTGGGCTCTCGGTGCCTGATAAGCCGGCCTTCATGCAGCCGGGCAACCGTGTTGGCACGCCAAGCTACATGGCACCCGAGGTGGTGCGTCGGCGTCAGGCAGATCATCGGCTCGATATTTTCTCGTTTGGTGTGAGCGCCTACGAGATTCTCACCTGCGAGCTCCCGTGGCCACGCGGAGGCAGCGGGCATGCCGCGATGCGGTCAACCGATCCGGCTGATATTCGGGACTACTGGCCAGAAATTCCCGATTCGCTGGCAAAACTGGTGATGGCGTGCGTTGCGATTGATCCCGACAAGCGGCCGGCGACGATGGAAGATGTTCTGACGCGGCTGGAACGGGTCGAGGTGCCGGTCGGGTGAGTAAATTGCCGAGAAAACGCGACTTCTCGGCCGCTTCGAGCGGGCCTTGAAGCAGGTTTCAGCGGGCTTTAGGATACGAGACCCACGAGATTTCGTGACGCATCCTTTGGCAGGTTTCTGTTTCAGCTTTTTCTAGTTTCAGCTTTTTCTAGGGTTTTGAGGTTTCGCCATGACGATGGACAAGAGTCTCCGCGTTCGTAAGGGTTCTTCGCGGGCCCGTGGCGTTCTCACCCGAGCCGAACGAGTCGCCAAGCTGGAGGAGCTCGGCACCTGGAAGGACGGCCAGCGGCCTCTCGGTCTGCCGAAGGTCCGTGTCTACAAGGTCGTGCTCAAGAAGAAGAAGAAGACGAAGGAAGAGGCTGCTCCCGAGACGGGCGGCAAGAAGAAGAAGTAGCCAGCGCCTGCCGGGCAGCGGCTCTCCCCGAGGCGATCACCTGCGGGATGCCCACCCCCTCCAGGGCGGCGCCTGCCAGGCCGCAGCCCGGGATGTCGGCCACGAGTTGGTGGATGCGGGCGACTCGCTCCATATGCCCCAGGTGGTACTGCGGCATCGAGCCTTCCCACCGCTCCACGCGGGCCAAACTGGGAGAACCACTCGCTCCAAGCAGTTGCCCCACCTCCCGCGTTGCTCGCGTGAGCAGCGTCGAATCGTCGAGGGACGCTGCTGCCGGGTCGAGAGCCCCTCCAAGAAACACCCGCATCAAGACATGTCCGGCGGGGGTTCGCCCTGGGAACTTCGAGCTGGAAAAGCTGACGGCCAGAATCTGACGACGTTCTTGGCGAGGGATCACAAGCCCCGCGGCGTCGAGTGGGTGAGCGACCGCCTCCCTCGGGTAGCCGAGTGAGACCACCGCAGATCCTGCGTAGGTGATGCCTGCGAGTTCGGCAGCCAGGGCCGGCGAGACGGTACGCAGCATGTCGGCAGCACGCGGCGCGGGGGCTGTGACGAGCACCGCGTCGGCCTCGAGAGTGGACGCGGGAACAGCGTTGAAGCCGGCGTCAGCGGCCGGTGAAGGATCAAGTTCCACTCGAAAGGTCTGCGTTCGTTCGATGCGGGAGACACGTCCCTGAAGCGTGGTCAGACCGCGGGTGCGGAGGTCTGCGATCCAACGGGTTGGGAGCGTGTCGAGCCCTGTCGCGAGCGTCACAAAGTGACCATATCGAGCGCCTGCAGCAGCTTCGTTGCGATCGGCTGTACGGAGCCGTTTTTTCTCGCCGGCTCGAAGGCTGCCCGAGGTTTTTTCCATCGCGAGAAAGTCGGGCAACGCAGCGGCCATGCTGAGTTTTGCAGGATCTGCTGTCCAGATGCCCGAGCAGAGCGGTTGCACGAGTCGCTCAAAGGCCTCGCGTCCCAGACGCCGGGTGGCAAAGGCCTCGAGGCTCTCGTCAGAGGTTTGCGAGGCTGGAACGAACCGCTCCAAAAGCACGCGGAGTTTGCCCAGCGGCGAGAGCAGCGGAGATCGCAGCAGGCTCAAGAGGCGGCCCGGGGCCATGAGACGGAAGCCCGCAGGAACGGCGTGGAGCCGACTTCGCCGCAGCACGAGCGCTCGCCGTGCCTTGGCCTGGAGTGGCAGGATCTGTGCTTCAAGGCCTAACTGCTTGGTGGTCTCCAAGGCTTCGGGCCGGGCGGTCAGGAAGCTGTCTGCGGATCGCTCGACCAGCCACCCATCATCACGGATGGTTTCAATCACGCCGCCGGCTCGCCCTGCCGCGTCGACCAGCGTGGTGTGCCAGCCCTCGTTGATCATCACCTCGGCAGCGGCCAGTCCAGAGAGACCTGCCCCGATCACGATGCAGCGGCGGTTCAGCGACGATTCTGGCGACGGCATCGGCAGGCGGCTCCTGTGGAAACTCTCCATTTTACCTCACGTAGGCAGATTGACGTGGCGACACGGCTCGCTGAGGCCCGGCCCCTGGGTAGGTTCGAGAAGGCACGGAATCTGATCTGGACCTGATACCCCGGGATACCTAGTGTCGCCCTTTGAAAAGATTCCCAGAGGACTGAACGAGGGGGAATCGTGACACCGATCGTGGAGGGATTCTGACGTGGCCACTCGCTTTGATCGCAATACGTGCGGGGTGCACTGTAAGCCCACCGCGACCGCACTCGCATCGATGGGCATTCTGACGCTCGGTCTCGCGCCGCTGGTTGACCAGCACGCGGCGATGGCCGCCGATCCCGACCCGGTGGTGGTCGCCGCTGAAGCAGGCGCTCCGCCGCGGGCGCTGATGCGGGTGCCACCGTGGATCGAATCGATCGGCACACAGCCACGCACAACCGTCAATCAGCCGTTGCAACTGGCGAAGCAGTTTCCCCGCGCCACAGATGCGGCGGCCTTCGACAACTCGTCGCTGACCGACCTGCCTCCAGCATCGAGTGACTTTTCTGCAGGCCAGGAAGCACCTGCACGCCTGCCAGTGTCACCCGGCGGAAAACTGTTGCGAAGCCACCAGTCGAAGCCGCAGTCGTTTGCCACGCTGACGAGTGGCTGGACTGAAATCTCCGAGGATGGCGATGCCGTTACCCCGACCTTCCGCGCCACAGAAGAGAGTCTGAACCAAGCCGAAGCTGGTGCGGTCGTCGTGACCTCTGCTGAGGTGGAGGCAGTGGACGACCCGCTCGCCATCGAGGACGGCGACGCTGCAGCGGTCGACACCAACGATCCTCTTGCGTTTGGCGTGACTGAAGCCACAACAGTTCCGGCCGCAGAGGCCGTTGTCGACTCGCTGAACCCCACGACTGCCGACGTCGAGGAAGTCCCGAGCGACAGTGGCAGTGCACTGCCACCGCAACCTGCAACCGGTGATGCTGCTCCAACGCTAGCGATCGACCCCGCCAGTTTTCGTGGGGTGTTGCCAGGTACCACCACTCGAGAAGAACTGCTCGCCTCCTGGGGCGATGGTCAAGCCTTCGCTCGTGAGGATGGCAGCGAAGGCCTGTTCTGGGAAATGCCTCCCTTCGAACGTGTGGAGGTGGTACTCGGAGATGACGTCGTCCGTTCGATTTACATCCGACTCGCTGAGCCATCTTCAGTCGATGCGTTGGCCAAGCAGTTGGAAATCGACGACCTTCGGACGGTGTCGGTGCTCGACGCCGAAGGTGTGACGGTCGGCGAAGTGTTTCCGGATCGTGGAGTGATTTTCAGTTTGAACCCAGGCACAACGACCGCGACGGCCATCATGCTTGAGCCGCTCGACCCCGAAGCATTTGTGCTGCGGGCCGAGGGTGAGTTCAACACGAGTGTGGCGAATGCCGTGACCGACCTGCAGTACGCGGTCGAGGTTGATCCTGAGTATCAGCGGGCCCATCGTCTGCTGCTGGTGCTGCTGTGCGATCAGGGGCGATGGCTGCAAGCTGCCCAGGTGGCCGCTGCCGCCGAGACGCTGGCCCCCAACGACTCGTGGACCCTGCTGAAGCATGCGTCTGTGATGCTGGAACTCGGCCGCTACGACGAGGCGATCACCAAGACGCAGCAGGTGCTCGAGGCGCGTGATGTGCCTCCGCTCGTGCTCGCTCAGGCGGAGCGTCAGATGGGGCAGATCGAACTGGCCCTGCCAACGCCCGATTACCAGAAGGCACTCAATCACTTCACGGCTTCGATCAAGCTGGCGGCACCGCTTGCTGAGAACCCCGCGGCGCCCATCCGTCGCGCGGCTCTCGACATCGAGCTCGATAGCCACCTCGGCACGGCGTTGGCCATTGCCAGCGGCACATGGCAGCAGAAAGACAAGGTGTTGCCGAAGTGGATTGCACGTGCCGAGGGCTTTGCTCGCAAGCTCGCCGAGGAAGAGGATGGCAACCCAACGCTGGAGTTGAGGCTCTGCCAGGGTGCTCTGGCGATCTCGGCGGCGTCGACGGATGGCGATAGCCCAATGCCATGGATCAAGCGGCTGCTCGCCGTTCGCTCGGAGATTGGTAGCGAGGTGACCGACCCCTGGAGGCGTCGCAAGGTTGACTGGGAAGTTGGCCGAGCTCTCTTGGATGCCCTCACGGCAGCTCAGCTCCGTGGTGACACCACCGACATGCTCGACAACGCCACGCTGACCGCCGCCTACCTGGAGCGAGGCAGCCAGCAGCGAGACCTTACGCCAGATGAGCGGAAGGAGTTTGGCGACCTTCTGTTCCGCATCGGCATTCTCTACAGCCTCCAGAAGGGGGATCACGAAACCGCCGTCACCTGGTTCGACAAGGTGCTGCCGATGTGGGAACGAAACGAGTCGTTCGTTTACCGCGGCGAAGTGGGCCGGCTTGGCGAGGCCTACGTGAGCATGGCGATCTCCTACTGGCAGGTTGACCGTCGTGCTGAAGCGGTTGATCTCTGCAGCACGGGCGTTGACATGATGGTCACGGCCGTCGATGCCCAAGAGATCGAAGAGCAGGCGTTGGCGGTTGGCTATGGCAACCTCTCGACGATGTACGCCGAGCAGGGTGACGCCGAACGCTCCGAGATGTATGCCGAAATGGCAAGCCGTGCCGAGGCCACGGGCACTCGGCAGTAGTCTCTCAAGAAGGGGCAAACGAACAGCGGGGCAGGCGATTCAGGTTGCCTGCCCCGCTCTCGTTTTTTAACGCCCCACCACGGGTGGCAGCCAACTGCAGAGGTACCAGCACCGCGGTGCCGTCCATTCGGCGAGGGCATCGAGCGACAGGCTGACACCCGAGGAGTCGATGCGGGCGGAAGCGGTTCCCGCGGAACCAAGCACCTCGTCAAGCAAGCCGACAGTCTTGGCGTATCGCACAACGCGGACGTTTTCGTCGGTGAGGCCGGTGAGTTCCACCGCGCGGGCCACGGCGTCGTCGAGAAAGCCGAGGCGGTCGACAAGGCCCACATCAACCGCTTGTTGGGCCGTGAAAATGCGGCCCGTGCCGATCACGTCAAACTGCTCGTCAGTGATCTTGGGGCGCCCTTGCCGCACGATCGAAGCGAATCGGTCGAACATCTCGTCGACGAGGCTTTGCAGTACGGCACGTTGCTGTTCTTCAAGTTCTGGTCCGCGCGATTTGGTGGGGCTGAGCATCTCTTTCATAGGGCCGCTCGAGACCGTGGTGTCGCTGATGTCAAACCGCTCGAGCAGCTGGGAGAAGTCGTAGTTCGGAATCAACACGCCGACCGAACCGGTGAGGGTGGCTGGTTCGGCAAAGATCACATCCTCCTCGCCTCCGCTGGCCATGGCGATGTAGTAGCCGCCACTTGCTGCAATGCCCCCCATGCTTACCACGATCGGGATTTCGCGCTTGGTAGCGAGCGTGGTCAGGCGGTGGTAGAGCTCGTCGGAGCCACTGACTGTGCCACCGGGCGAGTCGATCCGTAGCACGACAGCCCGCACGTTGGTGTCGGACTCGAGTTTGTCGATTTGGCGACTGGCGAATCCGTCTCCTCCCAGGATGGCCCCGGAGATGGTCAGGATCGCTACCTTTGCTTGGGCCGACGTGGACCGCGAGTGGAAGGTTTCCAGAACCTTGGAATCGGTCTGAAAGTAGGTGGCGTTGGCCCCGGCGCTGGCCACAGCCACGATCACGGCAATGGTCGTGATCATCCAGGCCAGCCGGCCGCCCCAGCGACTTCGTGGCTGTTCGAGAATAACGCGTGTAGATGCCTCCTCGCCTCTCCCGCTCGGGATGGCGGAGGGAACGTCGATTGCCATAGGTGTGCCTCGTACGTGGGGGGCCAGGTGCCTTGGGAAGACGGCCTGGCAAGCTGTCAGTGTAGCGGTGCTCGCCGGAGCCTGTGGAGAAGCGCCGGTTTGTCGTGTTGCCAGGGAGTTCGAACCATCGCTACCCTCCGGGGGCTGTGTGGACCACAGCGAGAGCACGCGAGGAAGGAGTGTGGCGGTGATCGTTTCGGTGAGCACGGAGTGTTTTCCCGACCTGCCTCTGTATGAGGCGATCGAGCGACTGGCTGAACTTGAGTTCACGGCCGTCGAGATCGATGTGCATGAGGGCGGTCATCTTGAGCCAGCCAAGGTATTGGCCGATGGCGAGTCGGCTCTCGTGCAGTGCACCGACCTGCAGCGGCTGCGGCCTGTGGCTGTGTCGTTCTCCTCCCCGGAGACGCCTGACGTCTACGAAAGATTTCAGGCCTGCTGCAAACTTGCAAAGGCGATAGGCGTGGTGACGCTGGTGGTGGAGTCGTCCGAACTCGGCACGCCCTTCAATGGTGAAATCGAGCGACTGCGGAAGCTCGTCGCCATTGCGTCTGGATCGGGGCAGGTTGTGGGCGTCAAAACCCAGAGCGATCGGATGACGCAGGATGCCGAGACCACAGCCTCGCTCTGTCGAAACGTGCCAGGGCTTGGCGTCACGCTCGATCCCAGCTACTTCATCTTCGACCGCGGCAAAAGGCAGGCGAATTGGGATGCGATCCTGCAGTATGTGTGCCATGTGCACCTCCGCGACACCAAGGCAGATGCCTTTCAGGTCCGCATCGGTCAGGGCAACGTCGAGTACGGGAAGTTGGTGAACCAGTTGCAGCGGTTCAACTTCTCACGAGCCCTCTGTGCCCACATGCCACCGATCGAAGGTGTGGACCAGATCGGCGAACTTCGCAAAATGCGGCTGCTTCTCGAAAGCTTGCTTTAAAGAACGGACACGTTTTTCAAAACAAGCCGGTCACTTTGTCAGCAGGTGGAGTTTGCCGGTTTCGGCGATGCAGGACAGGTCGTGCGCGGTGAGGTGCCGGCCCTGGGCTCGGGCGAGGCTGATCCGACACGACGTTTCGGCTGCGGAGAGCCCGGGGAGGTCGTGCTTCGCGGCAAGCACTCGGTCGGCGTGATGGGCCACTGCGAGCACCACGAGGTGTTCGCGGACCCGTGCGGCGAGGTGGCCCACGAGCAGTTGTCGGTCGGCGAGCGAGCGACCGTGCTGTCTCAATGCCCGTTCGATCTGGCGGGCCGCCTTGGCCAGGCCGCGGCGAGCCGTGGTGGCGAACGACCGAAAACGGGCGTCGAGCATCGATCGATCTTCAGCGGCAGATGACCGACGGCTGATCGCGAGTCTCAGCATCGGCCGCACGCGGGCCAGCGGAGAGCGGTGGCGCGTGGTATGCAGTGGGTGCTGTTTCAGCAGACCTTTGAACAGGGCGAGTTCCAGAAGCCCGCTTTCCCCTTCGTAGGTGTTGACGGCAAAGTGGTCGTGCAGCGAATCACCGAGGGAGTGACCAAGCAGGAACGCGCGGCCGCCATGAATGCCATACGCATCCGCTGCGGCATCGCGGACGAGGCCGCTGGCGGTGACTTTTGCCACAATCGCTTCAAGTTCGCCGGTGCCGCCAGCATCCATCGCACGAGCGGCCCAACTCGTAACCGCTTCGCAGGTGGTGCGAGCGGCGGCGATGCGAGCCACGCGTCCCTGGATCAGTTCCCGTGAGGCGATGGGCTGCCCCCATGTCACGCGGGAGCGGGCGTAGCTCGTGGCTTCATCGAGCATCAGCGAGAGCGTGCCCACGGCCTGAGCCGCCAGGGTCACTCGACCGCGGTTGAGGCCATGCCAGACGATCCGCATGGCATCTGGCTCGCGGCCAGGCTTCGGGCTGTCGGTGAGCACGTCGTCCGCATGCACCTCGAAGTCACGCAACACAATCGCCTGATTGTGGGCGTGCTTGAGCGGATGGAGTCGGCACCGCTCAAGCCAGACGCTGTCGGTATCGTGCGGCGGCAACTGCACGAGAACCACCACGGGCTTGTGACCGTTGGCGGCATCGCGAGCCAGGAGTTTCACCAGCCGCCCGTGGGTGGCTCCGGTGATGAAGAGTTTGTGTCCGCTGACAAACAGCCGCCCGTCACGGCGCTCAAGCGTCGTGGAAACTCGTCCGAGGTCGCAGCCGGCGTCGGGCTCGGTGGCGGCAAAGATCGACAGCGGCGTTCCGCGGGCGAGTGCCGGCAGATGCCGCTGTTGCTGCTGAGGCGAGCCAAAGTCCCGCAAGGCCCACACCGCGCCGATCGTGGAGTGCACGGCCAGCATGCCAGCGGACGTTGGCGAAATCTTTCCGAGGCTGGAAATCACGCGGCAGAGGTCCTGCATGCCACTGCCGCAGCCCCCGTGGTCGCGGGGCACCGCGAGGCCAAACAGCCCCGTGGTGGCCAGGGCTTCTTCGGCCGACCGTGACAATCGCCCATCCTCGTCGAAGAGGAACCCCTCGTCGCGGAGACGCGTTGCCATCTCGACGGCATCAGCTTCGACCGCGGCGATGTGGGGCGGAAGGGATGCCGCCGCCGACTCCGCTGCTACGGCGAAGCCACCACAGAGCGAAGGCTGCCAGAGACAGTCGACAGCTGGGTGGGCGGTCGCGGCTAGTGGGCGTGGCCGGTTGAGAGCGGCCATGCCTGGCGGGAGTCGTGCAGGTGTCTCAGCCAAGGCTGCGGTTTCCTTGTGAAAGTGATCAGCGATGACGGCCCGGCGGAGCTTCATCGAAGCGGTCATCTCGCCGGTGTGTGGGTCGAAACTGCGGCCGAGCAGGAGCAGGTGGCCGACCTGCCAACGCTTTGGTAAGTGCTGCTGTCGCCAGGCCACACGGCGGGCGAACCAGGCTAAGAGGCGGGGGTGTTGCAGAGCCTGCCGGCGACTGGTGACGATCAGCCGCAGGGTGCGAACGGCGTGGCGAACGACCTCGGGTTCCGGGACGATGATCCCCAGGGGCTGGCGAAGGCCCTGGCCAATCACGCACACCTGGGCGATGGCAGGGTCCTCGGCAAGGGCCGCTTCCACGTCAGACGGCGGAAGTTTTTCTCCCCCTGAGAGCACGAGCGTTTCCACCGCTCGACCGAACACTTGCAGCTGTCCGTCATCGTGGATGGCGCCTCGATCTCCGGTGGAGAGCCAACCGTCATCGGTGCAGGGAGACAGCGAGGTGGTGCCAGCCTCGATCACGCCAAGCGCGATGCCCGGGCTCTGCACCTCGAGTACGCCGTCGGTCGACTGACGCACCTGCACACCTGCGAGCGGTGGTCCGACACAGCCGCGTCGCTGGTTGCGGGGGCTAGCCAGGCTGACCACCGGGCCGGCTTCCGCGAGGCCGTAGCCTTCGACGAGCGGCACGCCCGCGTGAGCGAAGGCTGCCACTGTCCGTTGTCGAAGGGGGGCTCCTCCTGAAACGCAGACCCGCACCCGCCCGCCGAGGCTGGCAGGCAGATCCGTGATCTTGCTGGAAGCGATCGCCCGTTCGATCCGCTCGTAGAACGCGGGCACGCCCAGGATCACCGTTGGTGAGACCTCCTGGGCGGCCTCCAGCAGCCGCAGCCGGTCCTCCACAATCGCCAGGCATGCGCCACGCACGAGTGCGGTGCCAAGGTCGCCAGTGCGAGCGAGCGAATGGCTCATCGGCAGCCAGGCGAGTCGCACATCCTCCGGCTCGTCCAGAAACACGC
>JBMTLP010000068.1:0-10446 GCA_049433245.1 Pirellulales bacterium | reverse complement strand
GAGGGGCGGGTCGCACGCCGCGGGTGCGGCATGATCGACTTGGCTGAAGCGCTGCGGCTCGTGGCTCTGGAGGCTCGGCCGTTGCAGCCGCGCCGGGAGTTGCTGGGCCTGTCGTTCGGTCGCGTGCTGGCCGAGGATGTGGTGTCGGACATCGACTCGCCCGCTTGGGATCGGTCGATGATGGATGGGTTTGCAGTCCGCAACGACGACCTGCAGCGGGTGACGGACGGTCCCGTCGAACTGACCGTGGTGCTGGATCTCGCCGCTGGCATGACGAGCCAGGATGTGGTGCGTCCTGGGACGGCTGCACGGATCATGACGGGGGCTGCGATACCGGCGGGCGCGGAGGCTGTGGTGCCCGTGGAGCGAGCCATCGATGGCACGTCCTCCGCGGGGGTGGGAGGTCGAGTTCGACTCCACGACCCGGCCTTTCGTCCTGGGCAGCATATTGCCCGGCAAGCTACGGCGTTTGCTGCTGGCGACGCGGTGCTACCGAAGGGGATCCGCCTCACCGCTGCCGAGATCGGCCTCGCGGCTGAAGCGGGAGCCACGCATGTGGTCGCTTCACCGAAGGCTCGCGTGGCGATCCTGACCACAGGTACGGAACTGGTCGATGCCGCTGCGATTCCGGCCTACGGTCAGACCCGCAACTCCAACGGGCCGATGCTCGCTGCCGCCGCCGCACTCCTCGGTGCAGAACCAATCCCCCTGGGGATCGCTGCCGACAGGCCGGAAGCGATTCGGGCAGCAATTCAACAAGGACTCGCCGCGGATCTGCTCGTGCTCTCAGGGGGCGTGTCGGCGGGGGACTTCGATCTTGTGCCCGGAATCCTGCAGGCCTGTGGCGTGCGGCAGGTGTTTCACAAAGTGCGACTGAAGCCAGGGAAGCCGGTCTGGTTTGGGAAACTCGACCGCCGCGATGGAGCATCAACCCTCGTCTTCGGCTTACCGGGGAATCCCGCCAGTGCCCTCGTCTGCTTTGAGTTGTTTGTGAGGCCGGCCCTGAGCATCCTCAGTGGTCTCCCTGAGTCGGCCTGGCACCTGCCACGCAGCCGTGCTGTGCTCACGGCCGGCTGTCGAGGGACTGCAGATCGCCCGGTGTTCTTGCCCTGTCGGCTTTCGAAACGCAACGGCCAACTCGAAGCGGAGCCGCTGCGATGGACTGGCTCGTCGGACCTTCGCGGGCTTGCTGGCGCGTCGGGGCTGCTGCAGATTCCAGAGGGTGCTGCGTGCGAACGTGGTGACTCGGTGGACGTGCTGATCCGCACGTCGCCAGACCTTGTCTAACGCGAAGCGGTCCCGAGGAGCCTCAAGCCGATTCGGGCTCAGGGCTCCGTCGCTGAAGCGGGTTCCACCAGTCCAAGAGCGCGGAGTTTTGCAAGGCACTCGTCACGTTCCCGGCAGCGATCGAGGCGACGCCAGCTCTCGTGCTGGGAAGCGAGAAAGGCCTCGTGGCTGGCGGGCAACCCTGCGGCACCATGACCGGCAACCAGCCGCTGGATCACCTCTTGGTCGAGTCGACTCAGCCGCATTGCTTCGACGCGGTAGTCGAGGAAGGCCTCCCAGACCAACGGAAACAGTGGCTTGACGATCTTCTCGCCGAGCGCGAGCGCATAGTGGCGGATCTCTTCCTGAGCGTGGCTGTCCATCCGCAGGGCGAGGAAGTGGAGCAGATTGTGCAGGTCGACCTTCCAGTAGGCTTCGGTGTAGGTCGAGAGCGGAAGGTCCTTCCGGGCTTGTTCGCGGGCCACGCCCGCCTGGAGGCGCTGCTGATAGACCGCGCGGGCGCGGTGGTGGAGTTCGGTTTCGGCGTGTGACAGGCCGCTGCCGATCTCTCGCCCGAGCAGGCCGTCAGACCCCTGGCGATTGCTGCTGGCCTGGGTTCGCCAGGCGTCGGCGTCAGTGGTCTGCATCGAGTCGATGGCGAGTGAGTAACGGGTCGAATACTCGTTGACGTTCGCGGTGCGGTGGCGAATCCACTGCCGCCAACAGTCCATAGGCACCCGCACCAAGAACTTCAGTTCGGCCATCTCGAACGGCGTGGTGTGGGCATGCCGCAGGAGATACCTGATCAACTGGCGGTCATCGCTCACCTGCCGAGTGCCCTCGCCATAGCTCACCCGAGCGGCTTGCACCACGGCCGCGTCATCCCCCATCACGTCGACGAGGGCGACGAAGCCGTCGTCGAGTACCGGGAACTTCTGCCACCGCAGGGCTGCAACGAGTTCGTGCCGGGCGGAAGAGTCGGACTGAGGGGCTGTCATGGCAAGCTCGCGGTGGGAGGAAACCGGTGGCACCTCCCGCTGAGCTGCCGTGGGCTAGGCCTTGCCGTGGAGTTCACTCACGAGGTCGGCAAGCTTTCGGGCGTCGTCAGTCGTGCGGAGGTGCTCGATACGGCTTTTGGGGATGCCCAGTTTCTCCAGGGACCCGCCGATCGATGACCAGAGTTTCTCCCGTTTCTTGCCTTCTGCAAGGTAGAGGTCTGTCACCTGCTCCCCAAGCCGCTGCAGCAGCCGCGTATCGAGGTTTTCATAGTACCGTTTGACGATCGACTGTTGGTACCGTGTCAGTTCGGCCATGGGTGGGGAGCCTCCTGGTCCTGGTGTCCTGCGGTGACTGGCCGCCGGGTGGCCGGCCGCTCGAGGGGCGGGTAGAGTATCGACGTCGCAACCTTCGACTTTCGAGAGAATTTGATGCCTACGATCACGTTTGCCAACGAAAAAAAAGAGATTCAGGTTCCGGATGGCGCGAATTTGCGTCGTGAGACGCTTCAGGCAGGCGTCGCCCTCTATCCAGGGATCCATAAAGTGGCCAACTGCCACGGGTTGGGATCATGCGGCTCCTGTCGCGTGCTGGTGACGAAGGGGATGGAAAACACCAGCAGTATGGGCTTCCTCGAGAAAGCTCGCCTTGGCGTTTCGCTGGCCTACATCGGCAACGAAGACACGATGCGGCTCGCCTGCCAGACACGCGTGCATGGTGACATCACCGTCACGACCTGTCCGCCGGCTAACCTCTACGGTGAGAACTTCTTCAGCTGAGCGGCGGTAGCGGTCCCTCCACGCAGTCATGCGTCGAACGTCGTCGGCCTGTGTGCCTGGTGTGGTGAGCGTGCGGTGCCCGCGCCGACACGGTTGATGGCGAGGCTCAGCAGACGGAAGGAAACGCTTGAAAGAAGTCATTGCGATCGTGAAGCCGTTCCTCGCCGAGCGGGTGCTTGCGGCACTCGATCGTGCCCCGGTCGAAGCCTGCACCGTTCGAGAAGTGAAGGGCTTCGGACGGCAGAAGAACTATCTCGATCAGTATGGCGAGAGCGACTACTCGCAGGCCTTTCTGCCGAAGGTGGAGATTTCCGTGTGGGTTGAGGATCAGTGGGCGGCCGAGGTCGTCGACCGCTTGGCTGCGGTGGCTCGCACCGGGCGAATGGGAGACGGCAAGGTGTTTGTCTTGCCTGCGTCTGAGGTCACCGGCGGCGAGCGGGCCGTGTAGGGATCACCGGGCAAAGATGCCGGTGGCATACCAGATCCCGTTAAGCCCGCGACGGATGTCGAAACCGAAGATCTTGTGGCGGCTGCGAACGGCGTTCCAGTGTCCGGAAGACTGCCTCCAACTGCTCACGCAGTCGACACAGGAATCGAGGAGGTCTTGATTCTCCCAACTCTCGGCCACGACCTCGACTGGCGAACTCACCGAATGGCTCACTGCCGACAGGATCCGTCGAGAACGGGTTGACCAGTTGTGATGCCCTTGATTGCCGAGCGAAGCCTGGTGCTCTGAGTGGCTGGCCGCCTCAGAGGCGAGGACCGGGTCGGCTTCCCCCTCTGTGCTCCGTGGGTTCTCTGGGTGGATTCGGACTGCGAGGATCATGGAACGCTGCGTGAGCGTACCGGCGGGCATGTCTGCCAGTTCGTCGATGTGGGATGTGGCAAAGCGGTAGTACTTGCCCGGCTTTCTCGGCAGGACCGACACAATTCGTCCGTAGACCGGCTTGTTTCCCTCCGTCGCCGTGGGGTGCGCGTAGTCGACCGCAAACAGACCTGGGCCCTGACGAAGTTCGGCCAGCGATGGGTGATCGATCAGGCGTATCGGTTCCCCGTTGACGGCGGTGAGGCCATCGATTGGAAGCCTACAGAACACCCAAGGTGTGGGGCTGGCCATAAAGCGAGCCTGAAGGTCGCTCTGCTGGAGGTAGGAACCGACGAGATCCGTGTCAGAAACCTCGGGCTCCACCGAGACCAACAGCATCGCCCCCGCTTCCTGGGCAGCGGCGGTGGCGGCAGCGTAGCCGTTGATGCAGGGCACCGCCGGCGGCTGTGCCGGGGCCGTCGTAACAGACTGCTCGGCAGGCGTGTCCGCTGCTGCGGCCACCGCAGCGGGGCACCATCCGTCGACGCCTGCGAGTGTCATCACCAGGCCCATCACCCCCACAGAGATCACCGAGTTCATGCACCTTGCGTCCATGCCGCTTCGCATTGTCTGCGATTCTCCTTCCGTGATGCCTGCCGCCCGCGTCTGGGGCGGTCGGTTTGCCAGCCGCGGATTGGAAGCGGGGGAAGTCCCCTTGGCAAGTCTTGCCGATTTTGCGGCCTCTGCGGGTCGTGTTGGTCGCGAAAACCCGGTGGTTTCGGTAGAGTGCCGTTGGTTGGTGCTGACGGATCAGCGCCAGCCTGCAGGATCGCCTCGGTGAGGGAGTGTTCATGAACGGTCAGAAAAGTTGGCTGCTGGACGTCGTTTCGCAGGGTTGCTGCGGGCCTCAAGAAGCCGCCCCTAGAACTCGGTATCGGTGGCGCAGCGTGGCTGCGTTGGCGATCGTGGGCGTGGCGTGCGGTGCTGCTGTCGGCAGCGACCTGTCTGATCTCGCCGCTGAGGCGCGGGGCCAGAAAGAGGCTTTCAAAGCCGTAGAAGCTCCCGTCCTACAGCAGGCGGCGGCAGGCGTGCGCGAGGCGTTGGCCCCGCTCGGTCGCCTGCTCGATCGCAGCAAGAGCGGCTCAGGCTGGCGGACGTATCTCGACTGGAACACCCTGTCGGAGGTTGCGGCCGACACCTATGCACAGCGAGATGCGGGCGTGGATGCCGACCTGATTGATCGGCTGCAGATGCGGTTTGAAACCGGAGCGAATGGGCTCGCGATGCCCCAGTTTGCTCGTGTGCGGCGGGCTCTCGATCGCTACCGTCGAGCGGCAGAGGCTGCCGTGGCGGACGATGCCAAGCAGCGGCACGCCGAGATTCTTGAGCGGTTGGCGACGGCCCTTGAGGCCGCCGATGCCGACGGGAAGTCCGACTCACTCGAGCCGGTCGGGCTGGTGCTTAACGAACTTGAAGCCACTGGCCAGTCGCTCGACCTGGTGAACCGCGTGCGAAGTGTGACGGGGCGGCCAAACCTGTTTCTCGATGTTGAAGAGTCGCTGCTGGCGACGGCGGTGAATCGTGAGGTTGATCAGGAGGAGCCCGTCGACGAGGTGATCGTTGGCACAAGGGTTCGCGGGACGGGCCGTACCACAGGCACCGTGCGACTCGACTTTATTCCATCGACCGCAGCCGCCGCCTTTGAACTTGTTTTCAATGCCGTCAATCACTCCAAAACGCACGGAGGTCGCGGCCCCGTAACGGTCTTCAGCACCGGTGAAACGCAGTTGCAGGCGAGCAAACGCGTGACTGTTGACGACCAGGACATCACGGCGGGACCGACCGAGGCCTCGGCCTCAGCCCACTCCTCGCCGGCCGGAATCGCGGTCTCAAAGCGGTTTGGGCAGAAGATGGTCCGCAAGATTGCCAGCCGTAAGTCGGCAGAACTTCGCCCCCGGGCTGATGCGGAAGCCTCCATGAAGGCTCGGGAAAAACTCCGCCGTCAGTTCGACGCGGAAACGGCTGGTCCGATCTCGCAGGCTCGCGACGATTTCCGTCATCGTTTTCGTGAGCCGCTGATCGAGCGAGACTGGTATCCAGATCTGCTCTCGATGTCGACGAGTGAGTCGCGGCTCTCGATCCTTGCGCGAAAGGCGATCTCGGATCAGATTGCGGCAGTCACTCTCCCGCCTGAGACCGCAGCCGAAGCCGTGCTGTCGGCGCGTGTTCACGACACACTGGTCAATAACGTCGCTGAAATCACGCTCGCCGGCCGCACCATCACCCAGGAAGACATCGAGCAACTCGTCGAGTCGCGAGAACTCGACATGCCAGAGGCGTTTGGCAGCGATCCCGATCAGGAACCCTGGTCGATCACCTTCGCACGCAAGCGACCCGTGGAACTCGACGTGGACGACGGCTGGCTGCAGATCACGATTCGAGGAGACGGCTTCACATCGGGCGACCGTGCCTTTCCCGGCATGGATATTTGGGCCGCGTATCGAGTGGGGCAGGTCGACGGTGATCCAAATCGGCTGTGCCTGATTCGCGACGGCGAGGTGCAGATCTACCCACCGGGATTTGAGCCCGGCGGTGGTGATCGGCTGACCGTGCAGGAGACCTCGCTGCGGAGGATTCTCACCCGCCGTTTCAGTCGGATCTTCAAGGACGTCGTTGAACTTGAGCCGCTGCAACTGCCCGGCCAACTCGAAGATGCAGGGCCACTGCCCGTGGTCGAGTTGCTCGTTCGCAAGGACGGCTGGATCTCGGCCGGCTGGCGGGCCAAAGACGTGGAAGATGCGAGTGAGCCGGTGGCCGAAGCGGTCACGCTCATTCCCTGAGGCGACGGGCAACAGAAGTGCGTGTTGTGCGGCTCGAGGCCTGCAGGAGATGAGCCGCCCACTCTCCGCTCGCGGCTTAGTTGAAGGTGGGCCGTGGGGTTTCGGTCGGTTGGATCGGCTCGAGCGGTCGAATCCAGATCGAGCGGAATGCCACAGGGTTGCCGTGGTCTTGGATCGTGATCGGCAGAGCGGCCTCATGGGCGACGGTCTGTGGCGGCTTGTGCCAGGCGGTAGGACCGAGGATCTCGGTGTCGGCATGGATCGAGATGCCGTTGTGCAGCACGCTGACCCGACCAGCTCGCTCAAGCGACCCGTCTTCCGCAAAGCGGGGACGAGTAAAGAGTATGTCGTACGTCTGCCACTCCCCCGGTGCCCGGCAGGCGTTGACCATCGGCGGCTGCTGCTTGTAGAGCGCACCGCACTGACCGTCAGGATAGGTGAGCGGACCCTCGGTGCCGTCTTCGAAGGAGTCGAGTACCTGAATCTCGTAGAGTCCCATCAGGAACACGCCAGAGTTGCCTCGCCCCTGGCCTGAACCGGTCGCTGGAGAGGGCGTGCGAAACTCCACATGCAGTTGGCAGTCACCAAAGGACTGCTTCGTGCGGATGGCGCCCCCACCGACGGTGGCCACACCATCGGCCACCTTCCACGCCTCGGCCCCTTCCCAGGCATCCAGACTGGTGCCGTCAAAGAGCGCGACCGCGTCGGAGGGAACGGAGGCAGGTTCACTCGGGGCAGGGCCTGGGGTGACCACTGGTGGCCGAGGCCATTCCAGAGCAATCCTCCATTCCCCACCAGGGTGTTTGGTGCCGCGGAGCTGACGGCGTCGTGCGCGGAGGGAGTCGGTCAGCGACGACGCGCGTGCCTCAGCGTCGGCCAGCGGCAGCCCATCTGCCATGCCAGGGCGGAGATGTCCGGCCGCGGCGAGATACGCATCGCGAAGCAATCGCATCCTGGCCGTGGTCTCCGGCAGGAATGGTTCGAGGGCAGTTTCGGTTGTCGATTCTGGAGACGCTCCGAGCCCAGCCAGCACCGCTTCGGCGATGACCCGCTGTCCTGCGTCGTCGGGATGCACTGCATCGGGCTGAAAGGTGAAATTCGCGTCTTCTTGTCGGCGTGCTTCGAGAGCCTCGAGCATCGGGGTGTGCACGTCGATCACCAGCCAGCCGTCGTCACGTTTTCCAAGCAGCCATGAGGAATAGGCGGCGAGCACGGCTTCGTAGTCGACGTCGCCAGCGGGATGGTCGCGGTTAGGGCGGCCGTCGTAGGTCGGTGGCGTGAGGTGGATCACCGTGGCCCCCGCCGCTTCGCACTTTTCATGCAGCCGCTCAATCCCATCCCGATACGCAGCGAAACGAGTCTCATCCAGCGGTTGGTAAATCCCGCAGTTCATGCCGTAGCACGCGAGCACGAGGTCGGGACGCACGAGCCGTAGCACCCGATCAAGTCGCTCGTGCACATCCGGGCGAGGAAAGGCCCCGCCGGCGTGCCCGTCCTCGGAGAGCCCGGAAGCGGTCTCGCTGGGAAGGGCGGCGTTGATCAGCGATGCGGTGAGGCCTTGCTCCTCCATCCACGCCGAGAGGGTGGCTACCCACCCGCCAGCAAAAGTGATGCTGTCCCCGATGACCAGCACACGCTTGGCGGAGCGGATCGCGTCGCCTTCCGCAACCGTCGCCGCGCTGTCGGCGGGCAATGTTGGGGCGTCTGCGGCGGTTGCACGCCGGGAACTCTCGAGCATCCCTCCGCCCGACACGGCAAGAGCGATTGCACCAGCGCAGAACATCTTCCTGGCGACGGCATGCATCGCGTTTCCCCCCCTCTCAATCACCCACGGCGAGCCGCCTCCCAGTGAGGCGGCTCGGTGTCTGCTGAAAACTACTTGCCAGTCGTAACGGGCTCAGCGCCCTCACGGATCGCGAAGAGATGGCTCTTGTTGGCGATGTAGAGCGTGTCGCCCACTGCGATCGGCGTGGAGTAGACACTGTTGCCCATGTTGACCTCGGCGATCAGGTTCATCTCCGGAGCCAGGTCGAAGATCGCGATGTCGCCGTCCTCGTCGCCGATATACACCTTGCCGTCAGCGATCAACGGGGAGCCCCAGCTCGCTGCCAGCATGTCGAACGTCCACAGTGGTTTCCCTGTCTTCACGTCGAGGCAGTGGAAGAGACCACTAAAGTCGGCGACAAAGAGCAGACCGTCTTGGATGGCCACGGTTCCGCAGGTGCGGTGCATTGTTTCCTCAAACGAGAGATCGCCGTCACCATCCGCATCAAAGCCTGGGTAGTGCCAGACGGCTGCTGACGCGGGGTTGGGCCGGGCCACCTCGCCGTCTTCCTTGATCACCGCCTGCATCCGGCGACGAGGCAGGGACGTGTTGGGATCCGACAGGCTCACGGCCAGTTCCGCGCTCACATCGCCACGCTTCGTAGGATCGATGCACCACAGGTGCCCGACACCCTCGCCGTGCTCAGGGTCTTCACCCACGCCAACGTAGACCAAGCCCTCGTACACGACCGGCGTGCCGATGATGTGGTTTCGGTCAGCTCGGCCTCCGAGAGAGTACTTCGACTCTTTGGGATTGCAGTCAAACTCCCAGAGCAACTTGCTCTTCCCGTTCTCACCTCGCGCGTCAAAGCCGTAGACCCAGCCGTCGCCACCGCCAAAGATGACCTGTGGCACACCGTCGATCTCCGCATAGGAGGGACTTGACCACTGACCGTGCAGCACATTGGTGCCGGGGGTGTCGTCAGCCCACAGCAGCGTCCCGTCTCGCTTGTCGATGCAGAGGAAACTCGGTGCGGAAGGACTGGGCAGATTGATGTGCCCCTCGTCGACGCCGTTGCTGGTGTTGACGAACAGGTAGTTGCCGGCGGAGGTCACGCTACACGAGCACATGTTGTGCTGCGACACCCCCAGGTCTTTCATCATGTCAAGCACCCAGACCACGTCGGCTTCCCGCTCGTCGACGACCGCTTCGTCTTTGAAGGGGCCGTCGTTCTCGCCGTCGCGGAAACCTGCGGTGTCGAGGCACTTCACCTCGCCGCGGCTGGAGACGTACCAGAGTCGATCTCCTTCGACGAGCGGCGAGCAGCAGATGCCCTGCAGTGGCCAGTCGTGGACGCGTCCGGTGGGCAGTTTCTCGCTGGAATCCTGCCACAGGAACGATCCGTCTTCCTGAGAGAAGGCGAGCAGGCAGCCGAGGTCCACCGTGGCGGGGAACCGCTCGATGTAGCCGTGGCCGTTGTTGGTGCCCACGTAGATCTGGCCGCCGGCAAGCACAGGGTTGCCGTAGGTCTGGCTACCAACCGGCGTCACCCACAGCACGTTCTTACTCGTTTCAGGCTGCCATTCGCCGGTGTCGTAGTCGAAGTCGCCCGGCTCCCACTCGATCGCAAGATCGTGGGCAACGGGTGTGTTGTTGCGGGAAGGTGAACCGCCCCACTGGTTCCACTCTGTTGTGACCTTGCCATCGGGTTTGGCAGCGACGGCTGCGGTTGCCGTTAGCAGCGCCATGGCACCTGCGAGTACCGCAAGACACTGCGCGGCAGCCTGAAACGGCAAGCCATTCTTCAGTCCGAGAAGACGATACACGCTCATCGCGATCCACTCCCTTCAGCATCAAGAGGTTCCACACGCACGTTGTCGATAGCTATCTCTGAATCTTTTGCGTTGCCAAAGAAGCCTGGGCTGCCCTGCAGGTTGCCCGCTTCGTGCACACCAGAGACCGTCCAGTCTTCAGGTTCAGGCTCATCGCGAGGCC